>DASXWF010000386.1:0-3021 GCA_036503835.1 Polyangiaceae bacterium
GTGGCCAATGGTCAGCCGGTCTGCTCGTCCGGCATGTGCGACATTTCGTGTCTCGCGCCCACTACCGCGTGCGACGGCGAGTGCCTGGACGTGCTCACGGACGTCGAACACTGCGGGACGTGCAGCCGGGTCTGCCCCGGCGCCGCGAACGCGACGCCCGTCTGCAACGGCGGTTCGTGTGGATTGGTGTGCAACTCCGGGCATTCGTTGTGCTCCGGCGTCTGCACCAACACCGACACCGACCCTGACAACTGCGGCCGCTGCGCCCGGCACTGTCCGCCGAACAAGCAGTGCATCGCCGGCTCGTGCGAGCGCTGAAGGCGCGGCGTGCGAGTTTGCGCCGTCGACGCGCGCGTGAAGCGTCACTGGAGCGCGGACGCTAATCCAGCGGAGTTGGAAGGCGCGCGTTGAAATCCAAAGTAAATCCGTTCAGTTGACGCACCTGCTTAAGGCGGGTCAGCATCGACCGTAGCGGGCTAGCAAGCCCCAAAATCTGGGGGTGTGGACATGACCGAGATCGAACCACTCGCGCCGGGACAGCAGCTAGGGCGTTACGAGCTCCTGGCCCAGGTTGCGCGCGGTGGCATGGGTCAGGTCTGGGTGGCGCGCTTGAAGGGCGCCCGCGGCTTCCAGAAGCTCGTGGCGATCAAGACGCTCTTGCCCGAGCTGCTCGACGACGCGCGCATCGAAGAGATGCTGCTCGAGGAAGCGCGCATCGCGTCCCTCATCCACCACTCGAACGTCGTCCAGACCACGGAGCTCGGGGAGCACCGCGGCTACCTGTACCTGGTGATGGAGTGGGTGGACGGCGAGTCCCTGGCCTTCATCCTGAAGCGCGCCGAGGAGCGCGGGGCGATGCCGATCGCGATCGCGGTCAACCTGCTCGCCCAGGCCTGCCGCGGGCTGCACGCCGCGCACGAGCTCACGAGCGATCTCGGCGTGCACCTCGGCGTGGTGCACCGCGACGTTTCGCCGCACAACGTGCTGGTCACGCACGAAGGCGTCGTCAAGCTCGTCGATTTCGGCATCGCAAAGGCGATGAACCAGGAGTTTTCGTCCACCTCGCACGGTGAGGTGAAGGGCAAGTTCGCGTTCATGGCGCCCGAGCAGGTGCTGAGCGAGGACGTGGATCGCCGCGCCGACGTGTTCGCGATCGGCATCTCGCTCTACCAGATCACCGCGGGCGTTCATCCCTTCAAGGGCAAGGGGGGGCGCGCGAACGTCCTCCACGCCATCACGAGCGAGGATCCGGTCGTCCCGCCGTCGCAGCACGTTCCCGGCTATCCACCGGCGCTCGAGGCAGTCGTGCTGAAGACGCTCGAGAAGCGGCCGGAGCGTCGCTACCAGACCACGGACGAGCTCCGCGTGGCGCTCGAAGCCGCGCTGCCGGAAGCGTTCGCGCCCAACATCGAGCTCGAGGTGCGCGACTTCCTGACGCGCACCATGGGCGACCGCGCCGCCGCGCGCCGCGAAGCCTTGCGCCGCTTCCAGCTCGCCGCCGACGAACGCGCGCTCGCGGCGCTCGAGACCGGGGCGCCCGCCCTGCCGTCGCAGAGCGCGGGCTCGCTGCGGGCGATCGTGGTGGACGAGGGCGGCCCGGGCGGCGTGGACATCCGGGTTCACGAGATCAAGCACAGCAACGCCCCGACCGTGATCTCGCGGCCGCGCGCGGGGAGGCGCGTCCTCGCGCTCTGCGTCGCGGGCGCGCTGGCCGGCGTCGCGGGATTTTTCGGGTCGCGCGTGCTTCAGTCGCGGACCCACGTGGCGCTCGGTTCGCCCACGCCGGCGGAGCACTCCGCTTTCGCGGCGGCCGCTCCGCCCGCGGCGCCGGAGCTCGCGAAGCCCACGTCCTCGGGAAGTGCGCTTCGGCCCGTGACGCTCGGCGCTCCCGCGTCGTCCGGCACGCCTGCGGCGCCTGTCTCCACGCTCGTCGCAGCGCCGCAGGCTGCTGCGAGGGTGACTTCGGAGGCGGCCGGCTCCGCGCGCGTTCCCCGCAAGAAGAAGCGCGCCGATTCGCTCGGATTGATGGCGCCCGAGTACGCGAAGTAGCGGGCATCGGAGCCGGCGGAGTTTCGGCGAGGCGCCTTGCCTCGCTCGAGGCGAGCTGGTGCGTGCCGTTTGCGATGTTCGGGCAGGGTGCCGCGGGCCGCCCCGACGTGCGTCCGAGCGCCTGAAAATGCTCGCGGCTGCACGAGTTCGCCGCGCACGCCGGCGCGCGCCGCGGTGCCTGGTACGTCGTGTGCAGTGGGCCGGTAGCGGAGCGTCGCATTCACGCTCGTCTTCACAAGGAGTCGGTGATGAGTATTCGAACTTTGTCGCTCGGGTCGGCTTTGATGGCGTCGCTCGCGGTGCTCGGCGCGCCGGGAATCGCGCAGGCGTCGCTGGAAAGCTGCGGCGGCGTGTTCCTGTCCGGAGACGCTAGCTGCCAGTTCGTTCCCAAGCGCGAGTGCGAAACGACCTGTACGACCGAGACCGTCGAGCAGAGCTGTGTCGCGTCTCTCTCTCGAGAATGCGAGAGCCAGTGTACCGCGACCGCGACCAGCGAGTGTACCCGGGACTGCCAGACGAGCTGCGTCGAGGAGTGCCAGGTCGTGCCCGAGAGCTCGCACGGCCTCTGCCGCAACGAATGCGGCGGGGACTGCAACGCCGAATGCGCCGTCGAGGGCAGCGGGCGCTGTCAGGCCTCGTGCGCGCACAACTGCGACTCGAAGTGCGAGAATCACTGCCGCAAGGACGACGTCGAGGTGGACTGCGACACGAAGTGCAACACCACCTGCGAAGGCCGCTGTGTGGCGAGCGCGACGGTGACCTGCCAGCGTGATTGCCAGACCACGCTGTTTCAGAGCTGCGAGACGACCACCGTCGAAAAGTGTCAGACCGACTGCGAGGACAAGGGCGGCGCCATCTTCTGCGACGGGCAGTTCCTGAACGCGTCGAGCCTCGAGGACTGCGCGGCCGAGCTCGAGGCCGAGATCTCGATCCACGTCGATCTCGATCTCGACGTGGACTTCGACGGCGACC
>DASXWF010000387.1:0-4466 GCA_036503835.1 Polyangiaceae bacterium
ACTGCTCGTGCCGAGGACGACGATCGCTTGGAACAGCTTCCCCGCGCGCACCGAGACCGAGTCTAGCACCAACCGCCGGTAAGCTGCAGCGTCGAGGCGGAGCTTTGGAGCCTTCTTGCCACCAGGAATCCAGACGGAGCCAGGGCAGGTCGGAGACTTCGGGTGCTGGATTGCACCGTGCCGAGGCCAAAACCTCCCGGCATGCGCTTCAGGCAGTCTCGCGCCGCGCTCGCGAGACGGCGGCGAGCAACATCCTCTCGACGGCCGCCTTCAGGACGTCGGGCAGGAAGGGCTTGCCCACGAAGCAGTCGATTCGTGGATCGAGCGCGCCCTCGTCGAGGCTGTCGAAGGTGTGACCCGACATGAAGACGACCGGGAGCTCGGGCCGGGCCGCGCGCAGGCGCCGGACCAGCTCCGGACCACCCAGCGCCGGCATGACGACGTCCGTGATCACGAGGTCCAGGCGCTTCAGCTGTCCCGCGACCTCGAGAGCGTCCAGGCCGTCGCGCGCTTCGTGCACCTCGAAGCCCGCTCGGCGCAGCATGCGGGAAATCACCCGCCGGATCCCCTCTTCGTCCTCGGCGATCAGGATCGTGCCGCGCGGAGACGCCCAGGCCGGACTCGGTTCGAGGTGGCTCTTGGGTTGTGCGACGCGCAGGGCGACGGTGAACGCCGCGCCCTGGCCGGGCGCGCTCTCGACCTGGATCTGCCCCTGGTTCTGGTTCACGAGACCGTAGACCGTGGCGAGCCCGAGTCCGGTGCCCTTGCCGACGGGCTTGGTGGTGAAGAAGGGCTCGAACAGCTGTCGCCGGACGGAATCGTCGATGCCGGTTCCGGTATCGATGACTCGCAACGTCACCATGTCGGTGCCGCCCTCCGCGGACTGCGCGCTCTTGCGCAGTTCGCGCGTCTCGAGCGTCAGGGTGCCGCCGCTCGGCATGGCGTCCCGCCCGTTCAGCACCAGGTTCATGATGATCTGCTCGAGGTGCACGGGATCGGCGCAGACGGGCGGAATGCCGGTGTCCAGATCGAGCTTCAGCGTCACGGCGTCGCCGAGCAAGCGGCGCAGCATGTGCGACAGATCGATGGTGAGGGCGTTCAGGTCGACCGCCTCTTGCTTGTGCTCCTGCTGGCGACCGAACGCGAGCAGGCGCCGCGTGATCGCCGTCGCGCGCTTGGTCGCACCGACGATGGTGTCGAGATCCTCCCGCAGCTCGGGCGAACCCACGACTCCGGAACGCAGCGAATCGGCGGCGCCGACGATCACGGTGAGCAGGTTGTTGAAATCGTGCGCGATGCCGCCGGCGAGCCGCCCGAGCGCCTCGAGCTTCTGCGCCTGGACGAGCTGCGCCTGCGTGCGCTCGAGATCCTCGAGGCTCGCGGAGAGCTGCTGATTCTTCTGGCGGAGCTCCGCGGTGAGCACGGCGTGGTCGATCGCGCGCGTCACCTTGCTCGCGAAGAGCTCGAGAAATGGCAGGTGCTCGGCGCGCGGCAAGTCGCGGTGGTGCGCGTTGACGCGCGTGGACCAGGCCAGGATCAGCCCCACCAGCCCGTTCGTCCGTGATCGCAGCGGCACCCAGCACAGGACCCGCACCGCCGGGTCGACCCGGCCGCCGCTGAGGTCCGCGAGCACGCCGACGACGCGCTCGGTCTGCGGCGCCTCCGCGACGCCCGGACCCGCCCCGAGCTCCGCGGGGAGAGATTCACCCGCCTCGAATCGCACGATCGCAGCGTCGTCGAGCTCGAAGAAGTCGAAGAGTACGCCGCGCGCCCGGGCGAGGATCTCGGGCACCGCCTCGACCCCGGCGACGCCGAGGGCGAACTCGCTGAGGCGCCGGATGCGCTGCAGCTGCCTGTCGAGCAGGCGCCGCGAGCGCGTGAGGCCGTGCTCGGCGCGCACGACCAGCTTCACCTGCTCGGTCAGGCTCTCGACCTCTCTGCGCAGGAGATCGCGCTCTTCGAGCAGCAGGCGCTGTTCCTCAGGCGTCATAGAAGGCGCACAGCGCGACGGTGTAGTTGTGGTAATCGAGACCGTATTCGGTGGCGGCGATCTCGCCGTAGGTGTGAAATCCCGCCCAGGGCACGCGCCGCCCGATCTCGGCGCGCAGCGGCTCGATGATCTCGGCGGCTGCGCAGTCGCCGAACATGACCTTGCCGCGGCCCGCGCAATCGAACTGCAAGACGAACGCCGGCAGGCGCCCTTCGGTACCGAGCACGCGCCGAGCGCAGGAAGCCGCGGTGAGGCGGATGCGCTCGCCGTCACGCCGCGTGATTCGGATGCGCTGGCCCTTGCGGAGCCCGCCGCCTGGGAAGAGCAGCGCTCCGTTCTCCTTGTTCAGGGAGAGCGGAGTGCGAATGACCATCGGGTCGCTGACGAACTGTGCCGCGGGATCGGCCGAGATGCCGATGCACAGGTGCACGATGCCCTCGGCGTTCAGATCCTGCGGATCGCCGTCGAGGAACTCCTTGAAGACGTCCCACGCGGGCCGCCCGTCGATCTCTTCGACCCAGTTGCCGTCGATCCGGGTGATCGTCTGGTGCGGGCCGCAGGGCGTGCAACCGTGGCTCACGGCGACGCGCAGCTCGCCGCGCCCGCGCAGAACCACGGCCGAGACCGCGCCGGTCCGGACCCGATCGTCGCCGTACTGATACGTGCGCTCGAACGTCATGGCGTCGCCCGAAGTTCCGCCGACCACCGTGACGTCCGGCAGCTCGCGCTCGAGAACCCGCAGAAATCGCGAGCAGTCGCCGCCCAGACCGTCGGGAAATACCAGCAAGCCGAGCACGTCCGAGCGGCCCTGCACCCGGCGAGCGAGCTCGTGCGCGGCGCCCTCGGGATCCGTCGCGTACCCGTCCACGAGCTCGGCCTCCGCGCTGACACCGTCGAAAGCGATCCCCATCACGCTCACGGCGTGGTCGACCTCCTGCGAGTCTCCGCCCGAGATCACGCCTTCGCCCGAACAACCGGCGATCACGGAGCTCGCTCCCAAGCCGGCGCGGACCGACGCGAGCAGCGCCTCCTGATCGTAGCCGACGGTCGCGAACACGAGCGCGAGGTCGACTCGACCTTCCAGCGACTCGAGCACGGCGCTCGCGGCTTCCCGCCCGGCGGCGGCGGGGTCGCGCGCCGTGCTCAGACGAACTGCGGTCCGGGTGGGCATCGTCGAGGTGCCTTGCAAGCTCCGTTCCGGCGGGGTCGGCGGCCACGCCGGGCGTTTCCGCCCTCGATTCGTAGTAGCAGCGAGCACCGAAAATCTCCAGAGCGTCTCAAAACAAAACTCGATATCTCGACACGAGACTCGAAGGACGGCGCGCCGCGAAAACCACCGCGACCCCGCTCGTCGCACATCCGACCGCATCCTGCGACGGACGCCGAGAACGCCCGAGCTTTCCCGACTATTTCGCACGCACGCGCGCGCAGCGGCACGAGAAATAGGTAAGTCGATGTATCACTCATTTGAGTGATACATCACCGTGAGGGGTTAATTCCGACTGGCGCTATCTGAGACTCTGATCTATGTTCGAGACTTCGTGATTTACGCGCGAAGCTCCGTGATGACACGGCAGAGCTGGTATCTGCCGTGCACCGTACCGGCTGCGGGCCGGTCGCTCACGAGCGCGCGGCCGACAGCTTGATTGCGCGGGGGTCCGGCCGGCGGCGCTCCGTCGCACGGTCGATTTTCAAGGCATCTCACCAACCGACGAACAGGACCAACGCATGATGGTAACCCGACCCAGCGCCCTCCGCGCACATCGACTCACCTCGCTTGGACTCGTGTTCTGCCTATCGCCCTTGGCGGTGGCAGCCTGTTCTCCCGCCGAAAGCGGCGAGGAAACCGTAGGTGTTTCGCAGGCGGCGATCGAAGGGGTCGATTGCGGTTATACCGTCACCACCAGGATCACCAAGGGCCACAACAAGAAGCACTTTCACGCGCGGGTCAAGGTCACGCGCACCGGCGGCGGTCGCTTGAAGTCGACGGGGTTCACGGTCCTCCTCGACACCGGCGGCGCGGAGCTCCTGCGCGTCGGTCACGGCAAGTTCGAAAAGGTGGAGAACGGCTACCTGCTCAGCACCGTCGATCGGCACGAGTCACGCCACGACTGCGACGACGACGACGACGACAGGAACGATCCGGACGTGCTGGCCGGCCGCGCCTACCGCTTCTACCTCACCCTCAAGGCGCCGCGCACGAACCTCGAGTCTCACATCATTTCGAGCAGCGGCGTCACCTGCGATCAGACGGGCCCCGCGGTCACGCTGACCGCGAGCGGCGACCTCTTCACCTCGAACGGAACGCTCGCGCTGAGCGCGACGGCGAACGACAACGTCAAGGTCTCCAAGGTCGTCTTCTCCCGAGACGGCGTGGCGATTGGAACCGACACCACGGCCCCCTACACGTTCGACGAAGCCGTCACGAGCGCGCTGAACGGCCGGCACCGCTACACAGCCACGGCCTACGACCTCA
>DASXWF010000388.1:0-6550 GCA_036503835.1 Polyangiaceae bacterium
CTCAGGATCGCGAAATCGCGGACGAGGCGTTTGCGGGCGACGTGCTCGGCATTCCGAATCACGGCAAGCTCGGCATCGGCGATACGCTGACGGAGGGCGAGACCCTGGCGTTCACGGGCATCCCGAGTTTCGCGCCCGAGCTCTTGCAGCGGGTGCGGCCGACGGATCCGCTGCGTGCCAAACATTTGGGTCGCGCGCTCGAGCAGCTGGCCGAGGAAGGCGCAGCGCGCGTGTTTCGACCGCGGATCGGCTCGAATCACATCGTCGGCGTGGTGGGAGCGCTGCAGTTCGACGTGCTCGCCGATCGCATCAAGAACGAGTACGACTTACCGGTCGTGTTCGAGACGGCGGGGCTCTTCACGGCGCGCTGGCTCGAGGCCGACGAGCATGCGGAGCTCGAGCGCTTTGCGCGGGAGAACGACGGCTACATGGCCGACGACCACAGCGGGTTGCCGGTGTTCCTGGCGCGAAATAGCTGGCATTTGGAGACGGCGCAGAAGGAGTGGCCGAAGGTCCGATTCTTGAAGACGCGCGACTATTCGTAGCGCTGAAAGAAGAGCGGGGTCGTCACGCCTTTGAAGTTGACGTGGATGCTGGAGGGGCAGTGCGGGCCTTAGGACCTTTTTTTTTGCCGCCAAGAGCGCCAAGGCCGCCAAGAGCGCCAAGGCCGCCAGCGGATCTGGGGGGTTCAGAGGCGCGACAGTTCAGGACTGAGCAACGCTGCCGGACGTTTGCGTCCGTCTCACGCTCTTTTCTCGATCCCCAACCCCTTGGCGCTCTTGGCGGCTAGAGAATCCCTCCCAGCAGCCCAAACGCCCCCGCCTCAGCGGGGTGGCGGGCGGGATGATGGGGTCCTCGGCGGATACGACGAGCGGGTGGGCGGCGGTGCCGATGACATGATCCGATCCCTGCCCTCCGCCTTCGCGCGGTAAAGCGCGATGTCCGTCCGTTCGAGCAGCGCCTCGAGCTTCTCCCCCGGTGCGAGCTCTGCCACGCCGGCGCTCACGGTGACGCGCGCGACGCGGCCGTGGCCGAGCGAGACCTCACCGCGTGCCACGCGCTCGCGCAGGCGCTCGGTCACCGCCATGGCGCCCTCCAGCGTGGTGTCGATCAGCAGCACGACGAACTCCTCACCGCCGTAGCGCGCCGGCACGTCGGAGCCGCGGAGCGACTCGCGCATCGCGCGCGCAATCTCCCGCAGCACGTTGTCGCCCGCCGCGTGACCGAAGACGTCGTTCACGCGCTTGAAATGGTCGATGTCGAGCAGGGCAACGCTGAGGGGAGCGCCGGTGCGGCGGACTCGGCCAATCTCGGATTCGGCGAGCTCCAGGAAGTGCCGGCGATTGTAGAGGCCGGTGAGCTCGTCTTGCATGGCAAGCTCGCGCAACTTCTCTTCGAGCCGCTTCTGGGCCGTGATGTCGCTGATGCCCGCGAGCAGGGTGGGCGTGCCCTCGAACTCGATGACGCGCGAGGAGAGCAGCGCCCAGAACTCTTCGCCCGAGCGCCGGCGCATGCGAACCGCTTCGTTATCGACGTGGCCTTCGGCCGCGATTTTCGCGAGGATGCGCTCGCGGTCGGCGAGATCCACGTAGTATTCGGGCGCCTTCTGGCCTTCGAGCTCGTCGAGGGTGAGGCCGAAGAGGTCGGCGCAGCGACGGTTGCCGAACACGACGGTGGAGTCATCCATACGCACGAGGCACATGGCGACGGGAGCCGCCGCGAACATGGTGCGGATGTTCTGCTCGCTGCGCCGTACCGCACCTTCCGCGATTTTCTGCGCGGTGATGTCGGAGAGGCCGACGAAGGCGCAATCCTCGCCTTCGAACTTCAAGCGCTGCGCCGAGATCAGCGCCCAGAAGGGCCAGCTCGTCTCGGTCTTCAGGCGCGCGACCAGGTTTTCCACGCGACCGGCGAGCTCGAGCTCCCGGACCACGGCCTTGCGCTCCTCGGGATCGACGTAAAATTCCTTGGAATTGCGGCCTTCGAGCGCGCCAGGGTCGGTGTCGAAGAGGGCTGCGGCGCGCGGGTTCGCGTAGCGCACGATCGCGGTGTCGAAGGAGATGACGAGCAGCGGGAGCGGCGAGGCGTCGAGCACGTCCCGGGCCAGGGCGTTGCCGCCGGTCGAGACCGCGCCCGCCTCACCGTGGAGATCGAGTCCGTAGCGGATCTTCTGGAGCTCGCTCGCGCGCAGGCGACGGAGCTCGTCCAGGTGGCTCTTGTAGAGGCCCAGCCGGTGCTCCGCGCGCAGTCGCTCGGACGCCTCGGTGACCAACGCCACGAAGTCCGCCACGGTGCCCGCGACGAGCTCCTCCCAGAATTCCCAGTGGCGCGGACCGCCGACGTGCTCGTGGCAGACGCAGCCCACCATCTCGCCGCGCACGAAGATGGGCGCGTCCAGCATCGCGCCGATGCCGTTCGGCTCGAGGTACCACTCGCGAAACTGGCTCGTGCGCGGATCGGTCCTGGCGTCGTCCGCGGCGATGCAGCGCTCGCGCGTGAGCGCTTCGAAGTAACGATGGGCCTGCTCCTTGGCGATGACCGCGCCGTGGGAATGCAGCCGCCTTCCGGAATCGTAGAGGTCCAGGCATTCGATGCCGGCGCGGTGCTTGTCGAAGTGCCAGACGCTGGAGCGCTCGACGCGCAGGAGCTCGGTCGCGAGCTCGGTCACCTGCGCCAGCGCCTCGTTGATGTCGCCGCGCGTCAGGGCGTCCATCCGCATCAGCCGCGCGAGCAGCTGGCGGTGATCGTTCAGCCGCTGCTGGATCGCGCGAGAAGACGGAGCTTCGTCCTCGGGAAACGCACCCTCGTAGGGACTCTCGCGCCCGAAGTTCACGGGCCTTCCAAGATCGCCTTCCACCCGGGATCGCGCGAGACGTACGTCGGACTGATGATGTGGAGCTCGGCCTTCGCCGCGCCGCTCACGACCGCCGTGAGCCCCTGCAGCGCTCCGCTGAGATCACAGCGCCAGCGAATCGCGGATTTTCCGCCCTGAGCGGGGACCTCCCACTTCTTGCCGACGGTGCCGCCCACGGAAGAGCAGTCGAGCGGCTCGTCGGGCGTGGTCGTGAAGCGAAATGCCGCCGGATCGGACTGCCAGTAACGCGCCTGGAGCGTTTGACCCGTGCCCGTCTGGCGGATGGCGGTACAAAACCGCTCCTTCGACTCCTCTCCGGGCTTGGGAGCGGGCGCGCCGGGCGGCGGGGGATCGCACGCCGGCGTCGCCGACGCGCGATCGGGCGCGGCGCGGTTTTCGGCGGTGAACGCCAGGAACAGGTTCACGAGCTGCTGCGTGGCGGCCTTCTTCTTCTCGGCCGCCTGTGCCTCGGCCTGGATCGCCGCTTCGCGATCGACGATTTCCTTGTCGAGCCCGGCGAGCAGCGCCGGGTCGTCGCATTGCTTGTAAGCGTACTCGCGCCATTGCCGGGCGGCGGCGAAGTCCCGCGCGTCGATCGACTTTCGCACCACCTGCTGGGCTTCCGTGCACTTCTCGGGATCCTTCCTCTGGCATCCGAGGAGCGCTCCGCTCCACGCGAGTCCCACGAGAAACGCCGGCCACGGACGAACGAAAGGCGACGAGACGAGCATGGAGCCCATCTCTACTCCGGCCGGATTCAGGATGGAACCCGCGGCCGATCCGGCCTTCTATTGCACTTCGGCGGCCCCCGGGCCCAGAGCCGGCATTTTTTTCAACCAGGCGGCGTTTACGCTCCGTAGATCCCCTGAACCCCCAACTTGGTTCGCGGAGGAGCCGGCGCTTGAAGGCATGGCCCACGGATTTCAGGCATTCGGAGCTCGAAATTGCGGAACTCGGCCCCGATCTCCTGCTCATCGGAGTGGAGGCGCTGCCGGCTGCCACACACTCCGGGGCGGAAGCGCTCGGCCGACTGAGCCCCGCCGAACGCAGCGCGGTGGAGCTGGCCCTGCGCGGCCTCTCGAACCGCAGCATCGCCGGCGCGCGCGCAGCTTCGCCGAGCACCATCGCGAATCAGCTGAGCGCCGCCTATCGAAAGCTCGGCGTGTGCGGTCGCCGGGAGCTCATCGCGCTGGTTAACGGCTGAGATGCTCTTCAACCCCATCAGCGTGGTCGAGGCCGCGTACCGCGTGGACGCGAGCACGCGCGACTGGCTCGAGCGTCTGGCGCTCGCGCTGGGATCCCTGACGGGCGCCGCGCGGGCCTCGGGAGCGCTGCTCTACGAGACACACGGCTTCGAGCGCGTTCGTGTCGTCGATGTGGTGACGAACGGGCTGCCCGAGGACGTCGCCGCGGCACTGCTCGGTCAATCCCTCGAAGCGCACGAAGCGTCGTCGCTGCTCGAGACGCTGAACACGCGAACGTTCTGGACGCTCCGCAGCGCTCGCTTGCCGGCGCGGCTCGACGCCGCGCGTGCGCACCTGTTCGAGCGGCTCGGCGCGGACGACATCGTCTGCTTGAACGCACGCGATCCCGGGGCCCGGAGCTGCTTGCTCGCCGTCGCCGTGAACGCGGCAGCGCTGTCGCCGCAGGCAGTCCGCACCTGGCAGCGCGTCGCCGCGCACCTCACCGCCGCAGCGCGGCTGCGCCGAAAACTTTCCGAGCTCGACGAGGTGCGCTCCCGCGCGCCGCGGCGGACCGATGCGCTCGAAGAGGACGAGCCGCGCGGGCGAGCGACCGGCGGCACGCGCCCGCGCGGCGAACTCCGTGAGAGGCTCGCCGAGCTGCATCGCACCCGCTCCCGCCGTGCTTCACCCGAGCAGGCGTTCGAGCTCCGCGAGGGGCTGGTGGCCGGGCACTGGTCGCTGCTCGAGCATTTCGAACGCGACGGGAAGCGCTACTACCTGGCGTGCCGCAACGAGCCGGAGCTCGGGAGCGACCGGGCGTTGTCGCCGCGCGAGCGCGAAATCCTCGGCCTGATGGAGCGCGGCCATTCGAACAAGCTCATCGCGGCCACGCTGGGCCTGTCGCTGTCGGCCGTCTCGACGGCGCTCACCCGCGCACACCGAAAGCTCCGGGTGTCCGCGCGCGGGTGAGCCCGCTCGGGCTTCCGAGGCTCCGCGTCAGCTGTGGTAGCCGCGCTCGCCGTGATCCGTGAGGTCGAGGCCGGTCTCTTCGTCTTCGCTCGTCGGGCGCAGGCCGATCACGGCCTTCACGAGGTGCGCGAGGATGACCGTGCCGACGATGCTGAGGACCAGCGTGAAGCCGATCGCCTTGAGCTGTTCCAGCCACAGCGTCTGGCCCACGAGATCCTTCAGGTTCGTGTTCAGGTTGGGGTTCACCTCGGCGCTGGCGAAGACACCGGTCAAGAACGCGCCGAGCGTACCGCCCACCGCGTGGACGCCGAAGGTGTCGAGCGCGTCGTCGTAGCCGAGCGCGTTCTTCAGCTTCGTGCAGGCGAGGAAGGGGATCACGCCGGCCAGCACGCCGATGATGATGCCGGCGGACGGGGTCACGAAGCCGGCTGCGGGAGTGATCACGACCAGGCCTCCGACGATGCCCGAGCAGAAGCCGAGCACGCTCGGCTTGCCGCGGGTGATCCATTCGGTCGCCGCCCAGCTGAGGCCTCCCACCGCCGCGGCGAGCGTGGTGCTCGTGAAGGCGCTCGCGGCGACCCCGTCGGCGGCAGCCGCGCTACCCGCGTTGAAGCCGTACCAGCCGACCCAGAGCATGCCGGTGCCGATCATGGTGAGCACCATGCTGTGAGGCGCGAGGTTCTCGGTGCCGAAGCCCTTGCGCTTGCCGACGATCAGCGCGAGCACGAGCGCCGACCAGCCCGAGGACATGTGCACGACGGTTCCGCCGGCGAAATCGATGGCCTTGATCGACGCGTCCTTGTTCCAGACGCCGTTCATGAAGCCGTCGATGCCCCAAACCATGTGGGCGAGCGGGAAGTAGACGACCACCATCCACAGGCCCAAAAACAGCATGATTGCCGAGTATTTCATGCGTTCTGCGATGGCCCCGACGATGAGCGCCGGGGTGATGATCGCGAACATCAGCTGGTACATCGAGAAGACGTTCTGCGAGACCCAGTACGAGTAGTCGGTGTTCGGCTTCGAATCGACGCCCGCGAGCATGGCGAACTTCAGGGTGCCGATGAAGGGCGTGCCCGACGAGAACGCCAGGCTGTAGCCGAAGGCCCACCACATGATCGAAACGATGCCGGCGAGGCCGAGGCACTGGGCCATCACCGAGAGGACGTTCTTCGAGCGCACGAGGCCGCCGTAGAAGAGGGCGAGGCCCGGGAGAGTCATGAAGAGGACGAGCGCCGCGCACACCATGAGCCAGCCGTTGTGGCCGGGGCCGGGACCGGGGACCTTGGTGGTTTTGGCGTCGGCTTGCGCGCCGTTGTTCACGTAGGCTTCGAGGTCGGCGATGCGCTTTTCGAGCTCGGCGGTGTCGGGAGCCGGAGCGGGCGCGGAAACCGCAGGGGCAACGGCGGCGGGAGCGGGTTCGGGAGCGGGGGCCGCGGGAGCGGGTTCGGGAGCGGAAGCTGCGGGAGCGGAGGCCGCGGAGGTCGGCGTGGGAGCGGAGGCCGCGGGAGTGGGAGCGGGAGCGGAGGTGCCGGTGGCGGTC
>DASXWF010000389.1:0-2944 GCA_036503835.1 Polyangiaceae bacterium
TTTTTTCGTCGTTCCGATTTGAAGCGTCTCGCGTCCGGCGAGGGTTTTTTTGCCGCCAAGGCCGCCAAGAGCGCCAAGAGCGCCAAGAGCGCCAAGAGCGCCAAGGGGATTTGGGGTTTGGTTGCTCCAACGATGACTCACCTCGCGTGAATCACCCCAAAAAATCCGCTGGCGGCCTTGGCGCTCTTGGCGGCCTTGGCGGCTAAACAACCGCTTCAGCCAGCAAGATGCTCTCAGCCAAACCACATACCTCAGCGGAGCAAGACGTAGGCCCCGCAGGGGCGTTTACGTGTCGTTGACGGTGCGGACGCGGAGTTCGGCGAGTTGGTGGGGGCCGACCGGGCTCGGGGCGTCGCTCATGAGATCGGTGCCCTTCTGGGTTTTGGGGAAGGCGATCACGTCGCGGATGCTCTCCGTGCCCTGGAGCAGCATGGCGATGCGATCCATGCCCAGCGCGATGCCGCCGTGGGGCGGCGCGCCGTAGCGCAGCGCGGAGAGCAGGAAGCCGAACTTTTCCTGGGCTTCCGCGTCGCCGATGCCGAGCGCGCCGAACACGCGGCGCTGCACTTCCGGGTCGTGGAGGCGGATCGAACCGCCGGCGATCTCGAAGCCGTTCAGCACGAGGTCGTAGCGGTAGCAGAGGACCTTGCCCGGATCGCTTTCGATGTTGGAGACGTGTTCGTCGTGCGGGCGCGTGAAGGCGTGGTGCGCGGCGGCCCAGCGCTTCGAGTCCTCGTCGTACTCGAAGAGCGGCGGATCGACGACCCACAAGAACTTCCACTGGTTGCCGTGGCCGACCTCGGGGATGAGCCCGAGCTTCTTCGCCAAGTGGACGCGGAGGTTCGCCATCACCGTATGCACGAGCGAGGCCTTGCCCGACTGGAACAGGATGATGTCGTTTTCTTTCGCGCCGGTCGCCGCGTTGATGGCTTGGCGCGCTTCGGGCGTGATGGATTTGGCGAGGGGCGACTGGGTCCAGCTGCCGTCGGCGGCGACTTTGGCGCGGGCGAGTCCCGCGGCGCCCATGCTCTTCGCGAGCTGCTCGAGCTTGTCGAGGTCGCTGCGCGCGAGCTCCGCCGTGGCAGGAACCACGAGCGCCTTCACGATTTCGGCGGGGAGATCGCGGCGGTAGGCGCCGCTCGCGAACTTCTCGGCCATGGGCACGAAGAACGGCACCCCGCCGCCCTTGTGCTCGATGATGAGATCGGTGAGGTCCACGTGCTTCATCGCGAAGCGCACGTCGGGCTTGTCGTTGCCGTAGTCGCGCATCGACTCCTCGAAGCCGAGCCGCGGGAAGTGTCCGTCCGGGTAGAGGGTCGTGAGGTCGACGCCGAGCCCCGCCTTCCAGATCGCGAACACGAGCCCTTCGACCAGGGCGAAGACGTCGTCCTGGTTGACGAAGCTCATCTCGATGTCGATCTGCGTGAACTCGGGCTGGCGATCCAGGCGCAGATCTTCGTCGCGGAAGCAGCGCACGATCTGGAAGTAGCGCTCGTAACCCGCCACCATGAAGAGCTGCTTGAAGAGCTGCGGGCTCTCCGCGAGGGCGTAGAACTTCCCGGCGTGGAGCCGCGCCGGCACGAGGAAGTTGCGCGCGCCGCCCGGCGTGTATTTCACGAGGAACGGCGTCTCGATCTCGAGACAGCCCTGCCCGCTCAGGTACTCGCGGGTGGCCTGGTTCACGCGGTGGCGCATGCGCAGCGCCCTCTGCAACGGCGAACGCCGCAGATCGAGGTAGCGGTGCTCGAGGCGCACCTCCTCGCGCGTGTCGCTCTTGTCTTCGATCGCGAAGGGCGGAGTCTCGGCCTTGTTGAAGATGGTGGCCTCGACCACCTCGACCTCGATCTCGCCGGTCGCGAGCGCCGGGTTCGCGGCGCTCACCATCTTGCCTTCCTTCTTGCTGAACTGCTCGCCGCGCGAGCGCACCTTGCCGCGGACGCCGACCACCCACTCGCCGCGGAACTGCTCGGCGATGTCGTGCGCGGCGTTCGAGGTCTCGGGGTCGAAGACGACCTGCGTGATGCCTTCGCGGTCGCGCAGGTCGATGAAGATCAGAGAGCCGTGGTCGCGGCGATTGGCGACCCAGCCGAACAGCACGACCTCCGAGCCGATGTTGGCGGGCCGGAGGGCGCCGCAGTCGTGGGTACGCTTGAGCTCATCGATGAAACGGGCCACGCTGTTTGTCCTTTTCTGCCCGGCCTTACCGAGGGGGCGAGCGTTTTAGCACCAAGCCGGAGCGACGAGGCGGCGGAAGCGCCGCCCGAGGTCGAGCCCGAGCCGGCAAGCCGCCGAAAACTGGGCCCAAACCGGGCACCGATCGTAGCGATGGGCGGTCGTGCGCCCGACCGAACCCGAAACCAACCTGGAGCGGGTTTGCGCTTGGCTTTCGCTGGTCGCCCCGCTCTGTGCCACGTTTCTTCGCGCCGCTCCCGCGAGCGACTGGCGCGACGACCTGCCGGCCCTGACGGCGGCCGGCATCTTGCCGGCGAGCACGGAGGGATTCCTCGGACTCGTGGCCGAGCAGCTGTTCGGGCTCCTGCCGCTCGGCGGGCATTGGCTGCGCGGCGCGTGGCTGCAGGCATTCGCCGTCGGGCTCGCGTCGCGCCTGATCTACGGGCGGGCGCGCGCGCTGCTCGCGCTGGCCGGAGACGCTCCGCGCCTGACACCGGCGCTCGCGCTCGCGGCCGCGCTCACCGCCGTGCTTTCACCGAGTTTCCAGCTCGAGGGCACGGCGGCCGGCGGCGCGGCGCTCGCGACGGCCGTGGCGCTGCTCGCGCTCGCGGCGCACGAGAAGCTGCCGGCGCGTGACGCGCGCTCGGGGCTCGTGCTGGGAGCCTTGCTGGCGCTCACCGCCTCCGAGTCGCACACGGCCGCGCTCGCGCTCGCCGTGGCGCTCGCGGCTCGCACGGTCGCGCGCGGCCGCCTGCCCGAGCTCGCGCCGGTT
>DASXWF010000390.1:0-1610 GCA_036503835.1 Polyangiaceae bacterium
CGAAGAACTGGGCGTACGTCGCGTCGAAGGCCGCGAAATCTCCGAGATCCGCGAGGAACACCCCGCACTTCACCACGTCGCGATAGCCGAGCCCGGCTTCCGCCAGCACGGCGCCCAGGTTTTCGAGCACGACGCGCGTCTGCTCCTCGATCCCTCCCGTGACGAGCGCGTGGGTTCGCGGGTCGATCGCGATCTGACCCGAGCAGAACAGGAACTTTCCCGCGCGCACGGCCTGCGAATAGCTCGCGACCGGCGTGGGGGCTGCCGAGGAACGCACGATCTTCCGCTTGGCCATCGGGGGGGCGCATTCTTGACCGCTGGGGAGCGGGGACGCAAGGGTGGAGCCCCCCCTGGGAGGTCCGCTCAGGTCCGCCGGGTCAAACCGGCCGCCTGCCGTCGATGGCCCTGCCGAGCGTGATTTGATCGGCGAACTCGATGTCGCCGCCGTGCGGGACGCCGCTCGCGATGCGCGTGAGCGACAGGCCCCTGCCGGCGAGCTCGCGTGCGAGCAGCAAGGCTGTCGCCTCGCCGTCCACCGACGGCGGGGTGGCGAGGATGACCTCGCGCACGCCGTCTTCGCCGATGCGCGCCATGAGCTCTCCGAGCGGGAGCTCGTCGGGGCCGATGCCGTCGAGGGGGGAGAGCAGGCGGCCGAGGACGAAGTAGCGGCCGCGCATGGCGCCGCTGCGCTCGACGGCGAGCAGGTCTTGAACGCGCGCGACGATGCAGAGCACGGCCTTGTCTCGGCGCGAGTCGCGGCACACGCCGCAGAGCGCCTCGCCCTGTTCGGAGACCTCGGCCACGTTGCCGCAGCGCTCGCAGGGGCGCACCTGTTCGTGCAGGGCGGTGAGCGCGGCGCCGAGCTCGGCGGAGAGCTCGCGTTCGGCGACCAGCCAGAGCACGAAGCGCTGCGCGGTCTTCTGGCCCACGCCGGGGAAACGGGCGAACAGGTCGATCAGGCGGGTGAGGCGGGAGGGAAGCACGGACGAGTACTCGCGAAACTCAGCGCTCGGCGAGCTTCAGCTCCTTCACGCGCGCGCCGAGCACCTCGACCGCTTCGGCGACGCGCGGGTGGTTCTTCACCTTGGCGAGGGCCGCGCGGCGCCGGCGCTCTTCTTCCTCGGCGTCGAGCGAGGCGAGCGTCGCCCCGTTCACCGTGTTGCGCTCGACGCGCACGCCGGTCGTAGTGCCGAAGTGACGGCTCGCCGCGGCCGAAACCAGGGCGATTTCGCGCTCGACTTCCCCGACGAAGGGTTCGCCGTCGCCGAAGCCGATCACGATGCCGCTCGGCCCGACTGCGAGCGGCACCGCGCGCGCGAGGAAGGCGCCGAGCTCGGGCCGCTCGCTCACGAAGCTTTCCACGATCGCGCGCCAGGCCGTGATGTCCGTGTCCGGGCTGATGGTGGACGGGGCCGGCGCGGGGGCGCTCGGTCGCGGCGCGGGCGGCTCGGCGCGGGGCACCGCCGTCAAAGGGCGCGGAGCCGGCGCTTCCGCGCGCGGAGCCGGCGCTTCTGCGCGCGGAGCCGGCGCTTCTGCGCGCGCCTCGGCGCGTGGCGCCGGAGCGGCCTCGGCGCGTGGCGCGGGCCCGCGTTCGCGAGCGGCGGGGGCGG
>DASXWF010000391.1:0-5676 GCA_036503835.1 Polyangiaceae bacterium
TGAACAGCCACTCGCGCGCGCCCGTGAAGCGCGAGACGTTCTGCTCGACCAGCACCTCCGCCGCGACCAGCGCCTTCATCAGCCCTTCGGCGCCCGGCATGCCGAGCGCCTCGAGCGCGGAGTCCCAGCACGTCAAGCCGAACACGCTGAGCCGCCCCAGCGCGTCGCGGCATTCCTCGTCGAGCGCGTCGAGGCTCGCCTGGATCGCCGCCTGAATGGTCGGCGCCTGTTCGGCGGAACGCCCCGCGGCGGTCAGGCGCGCGAGCTCTTCGGCGAAGAGCGGCAGGCCGCCCGCCTGGGCCGCGATGCGTTCGATCACCTCCTCGGGCACCGCGTCCCCGAGCACGGCCCGCGCGATCGTGCGGGAGGCGCGCTTCGACACCGGACGGAGCTCGATGCGCACGTGGTCGCGTCCCGAGAAGCGGTCCCCGATCTCGCTCCAGAACTCGGGCCTCACGCAGGCCATCACCGCGAGCGGCTTGTGCGTGGCGCGGCCGAGCAAATGGTCGATCCAGCCGATGCTTTCCGGGTCCGCCCACTGCAGATCTTCGGTCAGGATCACGATGGGTTGCTCGGTGGCGACCTGCAGCACGAGGTCGGTCATCGCGAGCCAGAGCGCGTCGCGCGAGCCGCGCGGGTCGAGCCCTTCCGGCAACGGCTCGTTGGCGAGCAGGCGCGCCAGGAGTTCGCGGTTCGAGGCGGTGAGCTCGTCGCGGGTCGCGGGACCGAGGCTCGAGACGATCGCGAACTCGGCTTCGTGGCGCGTGGCGCCCTTCGGCAACGTGATGATGGCGCGCAGCAAGTCGGCGGCTGCGCCGAGCGCGTGGCCCTGGCCGTAGGCTTCGGCGCGTTGCAGGACGACGAGCGGCGCGTTCGCCTGCGCGCTGATGCGCGCCATCACCTCGCGCCGCAGGCGGCTCTTGCCGATGCCCGGCGTGCCCGTGATGCTGACGAGCAGCGGGGTCTTGTCGGTGCGCGAGCGTTCGAACGCGCTCAGCACCTGAGCGAGCTCGGCGTCGCGTCCCACGAACGGAGCGCCGCCGGCGCGCTCGCCGCGCATGCCGCGCACGGCCTCGCCGACGACCGCGGAGCCGTCGTCACGAGCGCGAAACTCGTAACGCCCGCGCCCGAGCTCGCTGGTCGTCGCGTCGGCGAGCACGGCGCCGGGCCCTGCGTCGCGAGCCAGCGCGGCCGCGCGATCCACCACCTCGCCGACGGGCTGGAGCTCGCCGGTCTCCGTGCGGAAATTCAGGCGCGCGCGCCCGCTCCCGATGCCGACGCGCGCGCCCGAGCGCGCCAGACGCCGCCCGAGCTCGAGCGCGACGGCCGCCTCGCTGCCCACGGCGCGGCGTGCCCCGAGGTGCGCGACGATCGCGTCGGAGCCGATCGGCGCCGCGTCGGCGCCGCGCTGGCGCACCTGTTCGAGCGAGCGATCGCGGGCCTGCGAGGACGGGAAGCGGATCGCGACGATGGTCGTCACCAGGCGCGAGGCGCTCGTGCCGAGGCGGGAGGAGCGCGCGGGCTCGGGCTCCACCCAGCTGACGCGCGCGGTCTCGCGCGAGGCGTCGTCGAGCAGGTCGAGCACCTCGCGCATCGAGCTCGGGCGCGCCGAGGGGTCGGTCTCGAGCATGCGGTTGACCAGGTGGTCCACCGCGCCCGGTACGTTCGGGCGCAGATCGGACAGGCGCGGCGGAGCGGTGGTGACGAGGCGGGCGAGCGTCGCGATGGCGTTCGGACCGACGTGCGGCGGGCGTCCCGCGAGCAGCTCGAACAGGGTCGCGCCGAGCGAGTAGATGTCGCAGCGCGCGTCGATCGGCGCGTCGCCGCGCGCCTGCTCCGGCGCCATGTAGGCGGGTGTGCCGACCACGTCGCCGGTTCGGGTGATGCGCACGTCCGCGTTGGCGGCCACGCCGAAGTCCACGAGTTTGGGCTGGCTGTCGAGCAGACCGTCGCTCGGCTTGCTCTTGCACAGGAAGATGTTGCCGGGCTTGATGTCGCGGTGAATCACGCCGGCGCCGTGAGCGGCGTCGAGCGCCTGCCCGACGCACTCCGTGAGTTCGAGCGATTCGGCGAGGCTCAGCGGAGCGCGCTTCTGGCGCGCCGCCAGATCCTCGCCGTCGAGCCACTCCATCGCCACGTACGGCAGACCCGTGTCTTCCAACACGCCGAACGCCACCGTGCGCACGATCCCCGGGTGATCGAGGTTCGCGAGCAGCTGCCCCTCGCGGGCGAGGCGCGCTTCCTCTTCCGGCGCGACGCCCGCGTCGGCGGCGACGACCTTGAGCGCGACGACCCGTTGCGTCTCGAGATCGTAGGCGCGGTACACCACGCCTACGGCGCCGCGGCCGACTTCGCGCTCGATGGCGAATCGACCGCCCAGGCGCCGCTCGCTCTCCGGACCGTAGGGACTCGAGTGCTCCATGCTGGTTCCCGACTGGATCCTTTTCAGCGAGTTCGCGCCCAGCGCCGCGGCGCGCGCCGGCGTTGGGCCGGCGGATTCGGCGTCGGTTCGGGGCGGATCGCCGGCAGCTTGTGCTCGAACCCCGCGCGCGCGAGGTCGTCGGGCGTGAGCGCCGGTCCTTTTGCCACGCGCACCGCCCGCACGAGCAGCGCTTCGAGCTCGAGCTCGTTGCCCGGCCAGGTGTGCTCGACGAGCAGGCGCAGCGCGGCGGCGTCGATCCCGAGCGGCTCCCGGCCGGCGCGCAGGCTGATGCGGGCGAGGCCGTCGATGACGAGCGCGCGCAGGTCTTCGGCGCGATCGGCGAGCGCCGGCAAGGCCACCTCCTGGACGAGCGCCCGGCGCAGGCCCGGCACGAGCTTGCCGAGCCCGGCGAGCGCCGCGGTCGCGGCGTGCGTCGTCGCCATCAACACCGGCGGCGGAAGCGCGCTCTCGGCGCTCGCGGAAGAGAGCAGCACGTTCGCGAGGTGTTCCTGGATGGCGAGCGGCAGCGAGTCTATGTCGAGCACGAGCAACGTGCCGCCGTCCGCGAGCCGGCTCGGCGAGTGTTCCGGGTCGTTCCAGCGCTCGAGCCCGCGCTCGGCGGGCTGCGTGGCGTCGCACACGACGAACGGACCCCCGCCTTGCGGTCCCGCCAGGTGGGCGTGCGCCGCCCAGCCGACGGCGTCGACGCCCGGAGGTGTCACGAGCGCGATGCCTCGCGGAGTGCGTCCGGCGCGCTCGAGCGCTTCGAGCGTCAGGCGCGAAGCAGGAGCGTACGCGGCGGCGCGCACACGCTGGGCCTGCCGTTCCGCGACGGCGCGGTGCCGCGCGGCGCGCCCGGCGATCGCCAGCAGCAGCTGCTCGCGCTCGGTCTCGAGCTGTCCCAGGCGGCTCCGCGCGCCGATCTCGCGCTCGCGCGCGCGGGACAGCGCCGAGGTCACCGTCAAGAGCGCGCTGATGCGGTCGGCGAGCACGCGGCACGCGCGCGCTTCCTCGAGGGTCATCAGCGAGGTGCGCCCCGCTCGCGGGAGCAGGATGAAGCCGACCGGGCCGTCGTCGTCCATCACGACCGTGGCGGAGAACGCGTCGCGCGCGAGGAACCAGGCTCGCAACCCACGCACGTCCGGCCGCCGCACCTCGACCTCGCCGAGCACGTCGGCGCGCAGCGTGCGCTCGGGTTCGACGAGCGCGAGATCGAACAACCGTTCCGGCGCCTCGCCCGGCTCGATGTGCAGGTACCCGGCCACGTCGACGCTCAGCACCTCGCCTGGATGGTTGCGCCAGATCTCGGCGCGCGTTCCGGGGCCCGGCGTGGCGTCGGCGAGCGCGTGAAGCGCGGCGCGCAGCGCCGCGTCCGGCTCCGGTTGTAGCGCGCCGCGGCAAGCCGCGTCGATCGCGGTGAGCCAGCGCGACTGCTCCGGTCCGAGCGGCCGCGCGACGGCGCGCGCCAGAAGCCCGACCAGCACGGCCAGCGCGGACGACCCGAGCACGATCGCCCCCGCGTGTCCGGGCGCGGCGCGCGCCAGGAGCCCGGCGGAAAGCGTCACCGGCGTCCCGAGGATCATCACGGCCAGGATGCCGCGCAGCGCGCTCGACACCGTCGTGGGCTCGGCGATCGTCGATGCCCAGGTGCAGAGAGCCGCTCCCGCGACGACGGCGACGGGTAGAATCCGATCCGGCGCGGCCACGTCGAGCGCCGCCGCGGGCACGGCGACCGCGAACGCGGTGATCGAGAGCGCGAGCGCTCCGGCCGCTCGATCGCCGACGCCGAGCTCGAAGCGGCGCAAGACGCGCAGCCGGTAGGTGGCGGCGACGTTGAGGATCAGGCTCGCCGCGCCCGCGCTCGTCGTCGCGTAGTCGATGGCCAGCGGATCGAACAAGACGCGGTAGCTCGGCAGGAGCGCGTACGTGAGCGGCAGGGCCGTCGCGACCGACCACAGGAAGCCCGTGAGCATTGCGGCGTCGAGCGAACGCGCGGCCCGTGACGGCACGAGCATCCCGCCCGCGGGCTCGATGCGGGCGAGCGCGACCAGCCCTGCGACGGAGGTCACGCCCACGCCGGCGTTGGCCGCCGCGTCGAGCGCCGCGTGGCCGTCGGGGCCGATGCGCGCTGTCGCCCAAAGCGCGAGCCCCCAGGCCGTCGCGCGGACGATGCGCGCCGCGGGCGCCGGTCGGGCGTTCGTTCGCCGCCAGACCCAGGCGAGCCCCGCCACGAACAGCCCTGCCAGAATCCAGGGAACCGCAGTTCCGCCCAGCAGCGAGCCGGTCACGCCGACGTAGGCGACGCTCGCGGCGGCTGACCAGAAACTGCGCGTCCGTTCCACGACCTCGTGACTCTACCAGGCCCGAGCCGCGGTTCTGTGTTTTTGCGGCCCCTCCTGGCGGGGTTTTGCGGCTTTCCGCCCGGCTGGCACCTTTCCCGATTGCGGTGGCTGTTGCCCGGAGGTATCCGCGGACGGCCTCCGCGCGCCCTCAGCCGCGCCGGTCCCTCCCATCCGATGAAGAAGACCTACGTCCTCGACACGAACGTCCTTCTCCACGATCCGCACGCCTTCCGCAAGTTCGAGGACAACGATCTGATTCTCCCGATCTACGTGATCGAGGAGATCGATCAGTTCAAGCGCGAGTCGAACGAGCGGGGTCGCAACGCGCGCACGGTTTCGCGGCTGCTCGACGCGCTGCGCGACCAGGGCGGCTCGCTCTCGCGTGGTGTGCCGATCGGCGACGGGGGCACACTGCGGGTCCACGTCCCGGAGCGGCGTCCGGAGCTTTCCGTGGCGTTGAACCCGAGCTCGGGCGATCACGCCATCCTGTCCACCGCGCTCGCCTTGCGCGATGCGTCGCCGAACCAGGTCACGATCTTCGTGACCATGGACGTGAATCTCCGCATCCAGGCGGACGCCTTCGGCCTCCAGACCGAAGCCTACGAAAATCAGTCGATCGACGCCGAGCGCCTCGAAACCGGCATCGTGGAGCTCGCGGTCAGCGCCGCCGATCTCGACCGCTTCTTCCAGGACGGAGCACTGCCCCCGCCCGAGGGCGAGCGCCTGTACGCGAATGTTTCGATCATGCTTCGCGACGACGCGGCGCGCCCCCGCACCGCGCTCGGTCGCTACCACGCGGACAAGGGCGAAATCCGCGCCTTGAAAACCCCGCGCGAGCCCGTCGTCGGCATCAAGGCGCGCAACCGCGAGCAGGCCTTCGCGCTCGATCTGCTGCTGGACGACTCGGTCTCG
>DASXWF010000392.1:0-1570 GCA_036503835.1 Polyangiaceae bacterium
TTCTCTTGCGTGACTTTCGGGCCGTAGCCGAACATCCGCTCCGAGTACTCGTCGAAGCTGCCGAAACCGAAGCGGACGTGCGTCCCTTCGCGAAGCGCCGCAAGCAGCCAACGTCCTTCCTCATCGTCGAGACCTGCGCGACGCTTGGCGAGCCTGACGAGCTCCGAATGCGCCCGCCGCCAGGGCGGCTCGAGTTCAGGCCGGACCTGCGCGACGTTTTGGTCAGAGCGGGAAGCCGAATCGAACGCACCTTGTGCCATGTCGAATCCTCGTTCCTGCTACCCCGCTATGACTTCTAACACGGCGCTATTTCCCCTCTCAGAAGCCAGAGAAATGCGTCATCGAGCCATCGGATGAGCTTCGTCGCCAACAGCTCGCGGAAAGCGTATCCAGCGCTCGCCTACGCGCTGCAATCGGCTGCTTGGGATCGGGTTGTGCTCACGTGGCGCCGCTTCGAATGTCGTCCGTCAAGAAGAATCGCCACGGCATACGAAAAAAGGGGGTTGAACCGGATACAGAGGTGACGACATGGCCTGCCAAGACACCCAGGAGACGCGAGCTCAAGAGCTCGCGGCGGCGCGGCGATCGTGAGCAGCGAGCCCCCCACGTGGGCATTGAGCAAGTAGCCGCGACGCCGAGCACCACGCCACCCCCGCCGCTTCGGTCATCGTGACGCCGCCGTGGGCGTGGCGCGCCACGAGTTTCCCCACTCGCAGCGCCGCGGCGTCGTGAGTGCCACGACTGCCCGACTCGTAACGCCGCCGTGGAGTGGCACGCTGACTTCCGAGCGTCCCCCCGCGCGCGATGCCGTTGCGCCCCCGCGCCCGCGAAGCGGGCGCTAGTACCGCAACCCGGAACTGCGTTCCGGGTTTGCCCGCTTCGCGGTCACCTCGGCTGCGCCGAGGGCGGTCCTCTTTGTTGTGCGGGGGCGCCGCTGCGCCCCCCTCGGCTGCGCCGAGCCTCCCCCCTCGGCCGCTTCGCGGCCGGCTAGTACAACGGCCAGACGCTTTCCTTCGTAATCCGGAATGCACATGTGGGCCGTTGTACTAGGTGACCTCGCGGCGGGGACTGCGGGATAGGGGACTGCGGGATAGGGGACGTCGCGATGACTGTTGGCTGGGCAGAGGCCGCCAAGGCGCAAGGAAGACGCCAGGGCCCGCCAGCGGATTTTTTTGTTGGTTGGGCACGCGACGGCCTCGCGTGTCACCCGAGGTGCTCGGTTTTTCTCCGGTGACGCACCTTGCGTGAGTCACCCCCCAAAAAATCCGTTGGCAGGCCCTGGCGTCTCTCTGGCGGCTTGGCGGCTTGGCGGCAAAGAAGAGCCCTGGCCGCCGCCCAGACCTAGGGGTCTCGGATTAACTGACATTAGGCTGTCACCGGGCCGGGGTATCGTCTCCTTCGTTCCACGGACAGGAGGCGAAGCATGGCGAATACGAAGCAGGCGGGTGCGGGTCGGAAGTTTTCGGGACATTGCCACTGCGGTGCGGTGCGCTTCGAGGTCGAGCTGCCCACGGAGCTTCGAGGGTCCCGCTGCAACTGCAGCATCTGTACGCGCACCGCGGTGACGAGC
>DASXWF010000393.1:0-6188 GCA_036503835.1 Polyangiaceae bacterium
TGATGGCCTCGACCTGGGTGTGCACGATCTCCTCGAGCTTCTCGATGAGGAGCAGGGAGGCCGCGGCGCGCGCGTCGCCGTTGCAGCTCTTGACGAGCGCCTCGTAGCCCGCGGCCTTACTCGCGAGGAGCTTCGCGACACCCTCGGCTTCGGCCTTGTACTTGAACAGGATGGCGTCGGCCTCGCCCTGCGCCTTGAGGCGGGTCTGCTCGGCTTCGGCAGCCGCGTGGATCTCCATCTTCTTGCGATCGATTTCCTGGCGTACGACTTCCTCGGCCGTGAGGCGCTCGCGAGCGGCCTTCGCTTCGGCGATCTGGATCTGCACCTCGGCCTCGCGCGCCGCGACCTCCGCGCGCTGGCGGGCGGCCGCCTGCTGGACGTGTAGCTCGGATTCGCTGCGGGCGATGCCGGCGCGGGCGGCGTTCTCGCCGCGCACCGCTTCGTCTTCGCGCGCAAGCACGAACACGCGCTGATCCGCCTCCGCGGACTTCTGGCCCTTCTGGGCCTCCGCCGCGTTCTGAGCCACGACGACCAGCTGATCACGGTGCTGTTCCGACTCGCCGATGGCGCCGATCTTCTCCTGCTGGGAGACGTCGATCTTCGCGCGGTTGATCGCCTCCGACGCCGCCTTCTTCCCGATGCTCTGGATGTAGTCGGACTCGTCGGTGATGTCCGTGATGTTGACGTTGATCAGGTAGAGGCCGATCTTGTTGAGCTCGGGCTCGACGTTCTTGCGGATCGACTCGAGGAAGCTCTCGCGGTCCTGGTTGATCTGCTCGATCGTCAGCGAGGCCACCGTCAGGCGCAGCTGGCCGAAGATGATCTCGCGCGCCATGTCCTCGATGCGCGGGCCCTCGAGGCCGAGCAACCTTTCGGCCGCGTTGTTCATGATGGCCGGGCTCGTGCTGATGCCGACCGTGAAGGTGGAGGGCACGTTGATGCGGATGTTCTGCAACGAGAGCGCGTTCTTGAGATCGATGTTGATGGTGAGCGGCGTGAGGCTCAGGTACCTGTAGTCCTGGATCAGCGGCCAGATCAGCGCGCCGCCGCCGTGGATGCAGCGTGAGCTCTGTCCGTCGCCGACCTTGCCGAAGATCACGAGCACGGCGTCCGAGGAGCAGCGCTTGTAGCGCGACGCCAGGAACATGAACGTGAAGATGATCAAACCCACGAACGCGATGGCCGCGATCGTCCAGAGTGAGTCGCTGTCGAGGTTACTGAACATGCTGCTTGCCCTATCGTCTCAGTTCTTGCGGACTTCCACGCTTTGATCCTCGAGCACGCGGGTCACCACGATCGGTGTCCCCGTCTCCAGGGTGATGTCTTCCCGAACGCACGCGTCCAGCGTGAGCAGACGGTTCGTGACGGTGATGGTGACCTTGCCCGGGCGGCCCTTGCGGATGGTGAGATACACCGTCCCGGCGACACCCACGGCCCGCGACAAGTCGAGGGTGCCGCTCGATTGCAGGCGGCTCGCGAACTTGAAGAGCCGCCCGATCACGAAGGTGGTGAGCCCGCCGCCGGCAAACCCCACACCGAACGCGATCGGCGCCGCGCCGCCGCTCTTCAGGGTCGCGAGGCCCATGAGGCCGAACATCATCAGGAACGCCGACATGCCCTGCAGCGAGAGCACCTTGAAGCTGAAATCGGCCGACGGGTGTCCGGCGTGCGGGTCGAGGTCGGGATCGATGTCGGAATGACCCACGACCCCGAGAAACTGGAGCACCAGCTGGACGACGAAGAACGTGCCGCCCATGGCGGCACAGATGACGAAGATGGTGTCGAGTTTCATGGCGACCCTTTCGGTGTCGTGGACAGATCCCGCGGAGGCCTGCGCGGCCAGGAGCCGTCCGAATTGGTGCGCGGCACGCCCGGATCGTCGACGCTCGGGCGGCCCGCGGCCGGGCGCTCCGCGGGCGCCTCCTCCTGACAGCGCTCGCCGAACGCGCTGCACCAGGCGCCGAGCGCGAGGCCGAGCGCGGCGCCGTTGACGAGCAGCGGCAGATTGGAGGGCAGGACGCTGCTCGCGAACACACCGAAGACGAGCCACAGCACGGAAAACAGCGCCATCTCTTTGCAGCCGTTTGCCCACCAGCTGCTGCCGAGCACGCCCAGGCAGCCGAGCTGACCGAGAACCATCACGACGCTCACCACTCGCACGCCCGCCGAATCGGGCAGTGCGTCCCGCAGAATGCGCCGTAAGAGCAGCGTCGGCAACAGGAACACGAGCCAGATCACCGCCCGCGAGGCGCTGCACAGGCCGAAGATGGCGACCGCGCCCACCGCCACCAGCAAGAACAGCGGCACCTGGCTGTGCGCGGACGGCTTTGGAACCGGAGTCGCGGCGTCGCCGGCCGGAGTGTCGAGCGCGGGAGCGGGGGCCGGCGCGCCGTCCGCGGGGAGCGGCTCGGCGTTCGCCGCTTCCGCGGTGGTGGCCGGTGTTTCTGCGCTTTCTTCGGGCGCCTCGGGCGCCGTGAACTCCTCGAGCAGCGCCTGGGCGCGATCAGGCAGCGGCTTCTCGGGAAGCTCGAACGACGCCTGCACGCGGCCGACGAACCGCCCGTACACCCGACCGCCGGAGCGCGCGCTGTGCGTCGAGCGAAACTCGCTCACGGTCACGTCGTGGATCGGCCCTTCGAACCAGCCGGCGCGCACGCGGAGAGGCGAGAGGCGCGCGTCCTCGATCGTTTCCTGGCGGAAGGTCCCCGGAGGGAGCTCCAGGGTGCTCTCGGGAACGCCCTCGCTCGGCGTCGCAGCGCCGTCCGGCGGCGGTTCCGGCTGCGGTTCCGGCTCGAGCAACTGCACGCGCCGCACGACAGCCCGGTAAATCTCGAGCTCGTAGTGAAGGGCCTTGGCCATGAGACCGCCGAAACCCGCGCGGGCCGGCGCCCCGCGGTAAAAGCCCTCGATTTCGCCCGCGAAACGCTGCATCACGGAGCGGCCCTCCATTTCAAGCTCAGCTGACCCGCGCGCCGCCGGGGTTCGGCCAGCAGGGCGCCGGGAAGCGTCGCCGGGCGCGCGGCGTCCCGCTCGTACGAAGAGAAGCGGCCCAGCGCCTCGACGGCTTGCCGCGCCGTCCGCTCGTTGTCCGCGGCGAGCAGCACGCGCGCCGAGCGGTAACGCAGAAGCTCGTAAGCGCGCAGCGCGTCGATCGCGACGAACTGTCGGAAGAACGACGGCAGAAGCACGAGCAGGCAGTAGAACAGGGTGAAACGCGCGGCGCGGTTCGGTTCCCCCCAGAGCAGCGTCAGGCGCTTCACGACGAAGTCACAGCGGGCAAGCTCCGCGCGGTAGTGCTGCGCGGCCTCACGGCTCACTTCCGCGCGCCGCGCGTGCGCGGCGACGAGCTCCGCGCGGTAGACGTCGACGCGCGGGTTCAACTCGGACGCGTGCAGCGGCAGCTGCGCCGGCTGGGCGAACAAACCGCCGAGCACGAGCAGGAACGCCTCCGGCGCGAGCCCGGGCCGATAGCTCCGAACCGCAGAACCCGGCGCCTTGACTCGGACCCCGCCGCCCGCCGTGACCACGCGGAGCAAGTTCAGAGTCAGGAGGAACGCGGCAATGCCCACGCCGAAAGCGAGCCAGAGCGAGTGCTCGACCAGCCACATCGTGTAAGCGGCGGGCCAGGCGACGAGGAGCAGTGACAAGAACGAGCCGCTCGCGACCGCGGCCAGGCGCTGGCGCTCGGGCCGCGAGAGCAGCGAAAGCAGGCTCGCGTCGTAGCCGAAGGCCGTGAGCAAGGGATACCGCGGCAAACTTTCAGCCCTCGTCCACGTACTTCTTGTAGCCGTCCCCTTCCCCGATCTCGCGACTTTTCACCTCGCGGAAGCGCTTGTGAACGGCCTCCGACACTTCGGCTTCGGACACGGCGCGGCGCTTCTCTTCCAGAACCCTAGCTTCGACCTGATGGAACCGGTCGACGTGCACCTCTTCGTTGGTCTCGGTGAGCAGGACCTGGGAGTCCACCTCCACGCCGGCCTGCGCCGTCGCGAGGCGCTTCGCGTTCTCGAGGAGGTAGTCGTAGGTGCTCGTGACGAGCATCATCTTGAAGAAGATCGGGCCGGTTTCGACCGCGAGCAGCAAGAGCAGGATCGCCCACGGCACGAAGCCGCCGATCTCGTGCGAGATGTGGATGCGCTTCATCAAGCCATCGAGGTGCCGCGACTGCTCGAGGTTGCTTTTTTTGGCGCGCGCGAGATCCTGAGCGAGCGCGGCGAGCTCGCGCGACCAGCCGTCGATGTCGGACTGGTAGAGGGTCGCCTTCTTCTCGTGGGCGGCTTGATCGCGCGCGAGCTCCGCCTCGAGCTTGTCGAGCGTCTCCTTCTTGTCGCGCCAGGCGGGGCCGCGGCCGGCGATGCCCTTCAGCGTCTTGCCCTCGGCCTCGAGCTCGAGCTGCCGCCGCTGCGCGTTGATCTCGAGCCTCCGCTTCTCGAAGTAGTCGGTCCGCTCTGCGAGCCCTGCCTGCGACTTGTCGACTTTCTTCTGGAGTTCCTCGCGCCGGGTCTGAATCAGCTTCTCGGCGTGGCGGTTGAGCTCGTCGAGGTACTCGTTCTGCTCGAGCTCGAGCTGGGCGTCGATTTCCGGCTTCAAGATGCGGATTTCGAGCGGCGCGGAGATGCAGACGCCGATGATGCCGGCCATCAGCAGGCGCGGCATGGACTGGAAAAACTCGGTGAGCGTGATGCGCTCGGAGCCGTCGCCCTTGCCGGTGCTCGATACGATGAAGCGGTCGATGTTGAAGATCACGAGCGCCCAGAGCAGGCCGGCGACCGTCGAGGCGAGCGCCGTCGGAACGTGGATGGTCTGCGCGAGGGCGGTCGCCGTCTTCGGGCTGAACACCGTGTAAAAGGCGTACGACGCGGAGACGAAGGCGAGCACCGTCGTCGCGAGCACGATGCCGCCGATGCCCTGGTACTTGACCCAGTCGGAGACGGGGCAGCGCGCGAGCATCGAACCGTCGGCGCCGGCGCAAAACCAGAGGAAGCGCGTGAACCCGCCGGGCTCTGGGCTCGACGCTGCGGCGGTCGCGGGCCGGGGGCTGGCCTTGTCGGGCGGCGGCATGGTCATGCGGAAGTGCTCGTTAGACGGAACAGGACGAGGATGATTCGAACGACTCGATCTCGCGCCCCACTCGGAGCGCGATCGAGCGGGGAATCGGGACGGGCGAGAAGCGTGGCGTCTGCACGCGCGGCGCCGGCACGAGGGCACGCCGCGAATCGGCGGGGTCGCGAAATACGCAAGGCTGCAGGCGCGGAGGCCGCACGTCGGTCGCGCGTTCCAGCGAAAGCGACCAGATGCGCCTGCCGAACGGCCAGCGAGCTTCGACTTCGATCGAGCCCGCAGGTTTCGAAACGACGAAGGTCCGAGAAAATCGCCCGTAAACCCAGCGGCGCTCGGCGCCCACGCGCAGGCGCCCGAAACCGCTGCCCCGCAGCGTGACCAACACCTCGCCTCGTGTCGTCACTCGGACCCGCTCCGGTTCCAGCCGCAAATCGCGCATCTTTCCTCGGGACCCTCGAACCTACCCTTTTAGCACTACTGTCAGAGATTCGCTTTTTCTTCGGGGACTTGGGGCTTCGCAGGGCCGGCACCATCCCGGCAGTCTTCTGTCGCGTCTTGCGACCCTCTCGACCTGAAAAAGCGGCTGACTTCGGCCTCGCCAGAGCACTCGCGTGGATGCGTCTCCAATGCCGATCGTGATCCGTTCCTCCAGACTCCGACAGTAGCGGTAGGCCGCGCGGGAAAGGCCAGCAAGAGCCCCGCTTCGAGCGCGCCATCTGCGCCGTTCGCGCGACGACCCACCGAGCGGACGCTCCGCCGAACAGGGAGCTCGCGGACGAGGCGGGGCGGCGAGCCCGCGAATGTTTCGCGCGCGAGACGAGAACGACGATTGATGACAAAAACGAAATTCTGAGGTTCCGGCGCGTCGTGGGAGCGATTCGAAACGCGCAATTGCATACTAGCCAGCCCCGCGACTCGTCTTTAGGTTCTTCGCGATGAGACCACTCCTCGGGGTGATGCTCGCGCTCGGACGGGCTGCCGTCGCCGGACGGGCGCGCGCACTCGTGGCACGTTGGCGAGCACGGAACGAGCGCCCGGACGCGAGTGTGCGTGCCGAAGCGGCGTTCGAGGTCTCGCCGCTCGACGAGCCCGCCCTCGCCCCGGAGGCGCCCTCGCTGAAAGTGCAG
>DASXWF010000394.1:0-11202 GCA_036503835.1 Polyangiaceae bacterium
CGCGGTTCGCTTCGGCACCCGAAGTATGTACCGGCTCGCTGCGGGCGAGGGAAGCGGCGTACTCGACGATCGAGGACAAGAGGCAAGCTTGCCCCACCATCACGGTGACGAACACCGGAACGAGCGGGATGAGCGGCATCATGAACAGCGCGAGCGCGGCGAGCTCCGCCAGGAAGAACAGCGCTGCGAGCGCGACGACGGCGACGGCACGGAAGGGATAGCGAACACGGACGGGACGGTGGGCGATGGACATCGGCGGTTCCTCCTATCGACTGATAGGTTATGACCTATCAGTCGATAGTCAAGGCGCGAGCGCTTCGCCTTCCCGCGTGTCGGTCGGGCGCGCGACCTCGCTGGCGCTGACGAGAAATGACCGAGGATCCCCGCCCGGAACCTTGACATCTGAACAGCCGCACAGTACTCGTTGGGGCACATCATTTCGAGAACCGGCGCCGTCCCCGGCCGGTTTTCCCCCCAACCACCCCTCACGGGGTTATGAGGTCGTCGTCATGGAGGAGAAGCAGAAGAGCAAGGCCCTCGAGCTAGCCATCGCCAGCGTCCACAAGGAGTTCGGCGAGGGCGCGATCATGCGCCTCAAGGACGGCGAGAAGATCGGGGGAGACGTGGCCGTGGTCCCCACGGGCTCGCTCGGTCTCGATGTTGCGCTCGGCACCGGCGGCTATCCGCGCGGCCGTATCATCGAAATCTACGGCCCTGAATCGAGCGGCAAGACGACGCTCACCCTCCATGCCATCGCCAGTGTGCAGCGGCGGGGCGGCGTGGCGGCCTTCATCGACGCCGAGCACGCCCTCGACGTGACTTACGCGAAGAAGCTCGGCGTGAAGACGGACGAGCTTCTGATCAGCCAGCCCGACTACGGCGAGCAGGCGCTGGAAATCGCCGATATGCTCGTGCGTTCGAACGCGGTCGACATGGTGGTCATCGACTCCGTGGCCGCCCTCGTGCCGAAGGCGGAGATCGAGGGGGACATGGGCGACTCACACGTCGGCCTGCAGGCACGCCTGATGAGCCAGGCGCTGCGCAAGGTGACCGGATCGGTCGCGCGCTCGCAGTGCATGATTTTTTTCACGAACCAGATCCGCATGAAGATCGGCGTGATGTTCGGCAGCCCCGAGACGACCACCGGCGGCAATGCCCTGAAATTCTACGCTTCCGTGCGTCTGGACGTGCGGCGCGTCGGTGCCATCAAGGAAGCCGGTCCGCCCGGGAAGGACATGGTGGTCGTCGGCAACCGCACGCGCGTGAAGGTCGTGAAGAACAAGCTCGCGGCCCCGTTCCGGGAGGTGGAGTTCGACATTCTCTACGGGCAGGGCGTCAGCCGCTCGGGGGAGGTCGTGGACATGGCCGCCGACGCGAACATCGTGCAGAAGAGCGGCGCCTGGTTCTCGGTGGACGGCGAGCGCATCGGCCAGGGCCGCGACAACGCCCGCACCTACCTGGAGCAGCACCCCGAGCTGATGGAGCGCCTGGAGCAGAAGGTGCTCGCCGCCAACGGCATTCAGCGCGGCGCCGCCCCGAATGCAGCAGCCCCCGCCCCGGAAGGATCCAAACCGGGAAAAGCCGAACCTGAACCGGCTCGCGCGGCTCCTAACGGCACCGCGAAGCCCGCGCGCGCCCAGCCGCCGACGCGCCCCAGCTGATGGGCGAGACGCCGGGCTGGAGCAGCCAACCAGCCCGCCCTCGCCGGTCTCGAGCCGGCGCACGAACGATGCCCGTGCGCCGGCTCGCACGTTTCAGTACCTCGTGCGCTCGTCCGTCGAGCTGTGGCTGAACGCCGCTGACTTGTTCTTTCCTGCTCGCGCGGTGCTTTCGAGTCATGCGATCAACATGCGTGAATCGTTAGGGATTTCTGGGGGGGAGCTGTGGGAAACCTGTGCTCGAGGGCGCGAGCCCCCGAGCTCGAAATCAGGCCGGAAAGGGTAGGGAGGGGGCGGGAAGTCCTGGGGCATCGCGCACTTAGCCCCGTTCGGAAAGTCGTGGGCCGATTGGATCATAAACTATTGGAATTACTGGTGATTCAGCCAGTTTCTTGACGCATTGGATCGCGCACCATAGCTCGATCTTCAGACGCTCCTTTTGGCATCCCGACCATGTCCTCCGCCCTCCGCCTGCTCTGGCCTTCGAAGTCGCCGTCGCGGCGTGCGGAACAGAAGCGCGCGCGCTCTCTAGTGCCGCGCATGGCTGCCGTGCGGATCCCCGATCCGCGGCAGATCGTCATGCCGTTCGAGTTCTCGGGGGGCGGGCCCCGCATTCTGGTCCACGAGGGTGCGCGCCAGGCCCTCGAGCGCCGGCTCGAAATCGCCTCACAGGGGCCGGTGCAGCTCGCCGTGACCGACAACCTGCGCACGATGGTCTCGCAGACGCGCGTGCGCGGGACGCTCCGGATTCGCGTTCACATGATGTTCCTGGGGGCGCCGGAGCGGGTCCGGAACGCCCTCGTGGACTACCTCGTGCACGGGGACCGCAAGGCCTCCGTCGTGGTGGGCCGCCACATCGAGGAGAACAGCCACCGCATCAAGGCCTCGCGTTTGGTGACGCGGCTCCGGGCGCGCGGGCGATCGCACGACCTTTTCGCGATCTTGAACGCCGTCAACTCGCAGTACTTCGGCGGCGCGGTCGGCGATGTCCTCATCACCTGGGGCCGCCGCAGCCGGCCGCGCGGTGACCGCCGGGGGACCATCAAGCTCGGCAGCTACAGCGCCACGGAGCGGTTGATCCGCGTTCACCCGGTGCTCGATCGCGAGTGGGTGCCCCGCTACTTCGTCGCGTTCATCGTCTATCACGAGCTTTTGCACCACGTGATCCCGGCGCGCGATCGCAGCCTGCACCCGCCCGAGCTCCTGCAGCGCGAGCGCGAGTTCCGGCATTACGAGCGGGCGCTCGCCTGGGAGCAGAAGCACATCGATCGGCTGCTGCGCGCGCGCTAGGGCGCGTCGCGCGGAGCTGCAGCCCGCGGAGCTGCAGCCCGCGGTCCCCGACTAGATTTCGAGCACGAGGCCGGCGACCCAGGTGCTGGTGCCGACCTGCATGTTGTCGGTCGCGCCGAAACCGCTGAGATCGCTCTTGAACCACTCGATGAACAGGCCCGAGTGGTTCAAGCCGATGGCGGCGTCGGCGGCGGCCGCGTCGCGCGGGTCGAGCCAGTCGAGGCGCACGACGGCGCCCGCGGCGAAGACCCAACCGAACGACTCGTCTCGGCCGACCTCGCCGTTGAAGCGTGCCACCTCTTCCCCGATGGTGGACCACCAGAGCGCGTAGCCGGCGCCGAGCTTGAGGTACGGAGCGATCGGCACCGGCGTGCGATCGGCCAGCATGTCGAACCGCAGCACCCCGACCAGGTGGAACGGAAAGATGTTGAGGGCCGTCTTCTGTGCCGAGAAACCTTCGCCGCTCTCGAGCGGTGCGTCGGCGCTCGAGCGCGTGTAGCTGAAACCCACGCCGGGCCCGAAGCTCAGGACCTTCTTGATGCGGAGGAGCTGCCAGTCGAACTCGGCGCCGACGTGCCAGCGCTTGAAGGTGCCGAACGTGTCCAGGTAAGGGGTGCCGTTCAGATCGTCGTCAACGCCGGGGCGGTATTGGCCGAAGCGAAACTCGAACGCGATTTCCTGGGGGCTGCGCTCGCGGCCGCGGTTCTCGAAACCGCCGTAGGCGCCGAAGTCGTCGATGCCCTGGGCGTGTACCGGACGCGCGAAGGCGAGTGCCGCGACCGCGAAGCAGAGCGCGAACGCGCACTTCCAGAACCGATGATTGCTGCGCATCAGACGTTGTCCCTTCGGCTCCGCGCGCGGCGCCGTGCGTACAGTGCCATCGCACCGAACGCGAAGAACGCCGCGAAGCCGCGCGAAGGACGCGCGCCGATGGCGCAGAAGCCGCCGCCGCCCTCGCCGCCGGCCTCCCGGTACGCCTCGTAGAAATCCGTGACGAGCTGCGGCGTATTGCAGGCGGAGCTCGACAAGAGCCCGAGGTTGTTGAAGTTGTCCACCCCGGCCACCGCGACGGAGTACGTCACGTTGTTCTCCAGCGGGGAGGTTTGCATCGAGGCGGTGTAGCCGTCCGATTCGCCGCAGAAATTCTCGGGCGGCGGCTTCTGGCCCGCGATGAGCGCGCTGCCGCAGCGGTCGGTGATATCGGGAACGGTGTTCGGCGGGGGATCGCAGTAGGCGTAGTAGCGGTCGATGTCGCCGCGGTTGTCCTCGATGGCCCAGCTCAAGACCAGCGTGTTCTCGCCGACGCCGGCCGTGACCTCGCGTGGAGCGTCCGGGCCGACCAGGTCGTAGCGCGCATCCCAGCTCGCGGCCTGATAGTTTTCAGTGGGTTGATCGTTGTTGCCGTTCACGAAGATGAAATGCAACGTGAGCGGCTGGGGGGAGTCGAAGCCGCGATCGCCGTCGCAGGAGGTCACGCCGCTGCCGGACCCGCCGGCTTCGCCCGAGCTGCCGCCCGTTCCGCCGGTCGCGCTCGTGCCGCCGGCTCCGCCAGTATCGCTGCCGCCCGTCCCACCGCCGCCGGTCCCTGCCGTCGCGCTGCTACCTGCGGTGGCGCCCGTTCCACCCGCTCCGCTACCGCCCGTTCCACCGCTTCCCGACGTGCCCCCCGTTCCGTCGCCCTCCTCGGCGACGATGCCGAAGAGCAACGTCTGCACGGGGATCGCAAAGTTCAGCGAGCGGTCCTCTCGAACCCAGGCGACCGTGATCTCGGTGCAGTCCGAGGAATCGTCGAAGCGCTGCTCGTCGTTCGCGCAATCGCTGCCGCGCCAGACCTGGAACTTTTCGAACTCGTCGGTGATCGAACCGTCGATCCCCAGGCTGAAATCGATGGCCTCGTTGCGGACGCAATCCTCGTTGTTGATCTCGTTGTTGGCGAGATCATCGTCGTGCTCGGGGTCGCGCTTCACGCCGTCCTGACCCGGATCCAGGGTCAGGATCTGGGCCCGAGCCGGCGCGGTCACGGCGATCGCAGCGAGTAGGCAGAGCCCGAACGCGGTGCGCTGCGGATGGAGCATCGGAACGCTATTGAGCACAGGGTGTGCCAGCCGGCAATTGCCGCGTTTTCCGGGAACGCTTTCGACCCGAAAGCCGCCCCGCTCCGGCCAGCCTGTCGCTCCGGCCGGTCCAGCTGCCAAAGTGGCAGCAGCGCTGATACGGTTCGGTGGTGACGCCAGCCGAGGATCGACCGGCCCCGCCGCCGAAGCCACGGGCCGAAGAGCCCTCGCGTGCCTGGATCGGCGTCCTCGCCGTCGCCTTCGGAGCTCTCTTGATGCTGGCGGGTGTAGCCGGGGTCTACCTGTACGCGCGGCGCCACCCGCTCGCGCTGACCACGAGCTCGGCCAGTGCTCCGCTGCCGCCACCGGTGCCGGTGCCGCCACCGCTCCCCGTCGCTCCGGCGCCTCCGATCGCCGCGCCTTCGGCTCCCGCGACCGCGGAGCTCGTACCACCCACGCTGGTCGTTCGTCCCTTCCCCGAGGACGCCGCCGCGCCCGTCCCCGTGCAGTTCGGCCATCCGCTCTGGGGCGCGCGGGACGCTCCCGTCACGCTCACGGTGTTCGCGGATCTGGAGTGCCCGCACAGCGTGCCGTTCGTCCGGACCATCCTTTCGGAGAAGGCTCGGCGCGGCGACAAGCTCCGCCTCGCGTTTCGCCACCTGCCGCTCAGCCAGCACCAGGAGGGTACCGAGGCCGCGCGCGCGCTGGCCGAGATCCATTCCGCTCGCGGTGAGCCCGCGTTCTGGCGAGCGCTCGCGGAGATCGTGCGCTCCGGGCAACCGCTCGAGCCCGGCGCGCTCGGTCCGCTGCTGGCCGGGGCGGGGCTCTCCGCGTTTCCGAGCGAGCCCGCGCCGGCGGTCGTGGAGAGCGCGCTCGAGGAGGACGCGGTGCTCGCCGTGCGCCTGTTCGTACGCTCCACGCCGACCGTGTTCGTCAACGGCACGCGCCTCGAGGGCTTCCAGACCGCCGCCGTCCTCTCCGAGGCGGTCACGCGCGAGCTCCAGGCGGCTTATCTGACGCTCGCGAGCGGCGTCGCGCCGAACGAGCTGTACTCGCAGCGCGCGAAAAAGAACCTGTTGAACCTGGGCGACGACCCGCCGGGGCGAGCGTGCGTCCCCGCGGGGGACTCGCCGGCGCAGGGCGCGGCGGAGCCGCTCGTCGAGTTCGTCGAGTTCACCGATCTCGAGTGCGAGCTCTGCCGCGAGGGGGAGGCGGCGCTGGCCAAGGTGTTTCGCGGGCACGCGGCGGAAATGCGCGTCGTCTGGAAGAACTTCCCGCTGCCGCAGCATCCGCTCGCACGCAAGGCCGCGTCGTTTGCGCTCGAGGCACGGCGCGCCGGCGGCGACACCGCGTTCTTCGCGGTGACGAGCGCGTTGCTCGAGCGTGGCGCGGCTCCCGACGAGAACGGCCTCGCGCGCGCCGCTCAGCGCGCCAAGGTCGATCTGCAGGCGCTGCTCGCGGCGGCCGAAGGCGGCGCGCACGAGGCGCGCATCGCGGCCGATCTCGAGCTCGCGAGGACGCTCGGGCTGACGGGCGCGCCGACGTACTTCGTGAACGGGCGGAAGATCGCGGGAGCGGTCTCGGCGGGCGAGCTCGAAGCGATCGTGCGAGCGGAGCTCGCGCTGGCGCGCAAGGTGCGCGCGAAGGGCGCGGGCAACGTCGCCGAGCTCGCGTGCGCGGCGGACCCCGTGCCGTGAGCGCCGGACCGACGGCAACTGCGCGACGGGATCAGAGCCGGACTTCGACGTGCTGCTGGCGGCGCAGCGTGTCGAGCCAGGTGCGGCGCGCCTGGGTCATCTTCTCGAGGTAGACGCGCTGGCCGAGCTCGGCGCGCGCTTCCTCGTACTCGGGCAGCGACGTCTCTTCGCGCGAAACCAGCTTCAGTACTGCGAACCCGCCGGGCACGTTGACGGCCCCCGAGGTCTCGCCCGCCTCGAGCGCCACGAGCACGCGCCGGAGCGCCTGCGGAAGCTCCTGGGGGCGCGCCGTGCCGAGCGTGCCGCCCGCGTCCCGCGTCCGCGGATCCTCCGAATAGCGCCGGGCGAGCGCCGCGAAATCGCCGGTGCGGGCCGCGCGCGCGACGTCCTCGGCCACCTTGCGCTTGGCCCTGGCTTCCGCGGGGTTCTTCACCTGGATGAAGACCCAGGACGCCTCGAACGAGAGCTTCTCGCGTTCCTCGAGCATGAGGCGCCGGTACGCGGTCTTGAGATCGTCCTCGGTCACGCGGATCCTGCCTTGCAGGCGGACGTTGATGAGCTTGGTCTGGAGCAGCTGGCGCCGCAGCTCTTCGCGGTACGAGGTGGCGTCGAGGCCGCTCTTCTGCGCCTCGATCAAGAGCTTCTCGACCGTGATGTTGTTCTGGGAGGCGACGCGCGCGAGGGCCTCGTCGATCTCCTTGGCGGTCACGACGACCTTGGCCTGGATGGCGGCGCGCTGCTCGAGCTCCTCGTCCACGAGCTTTTCGATCAGCGTCTTGTAAAGCTGGGAGATCGCGGCGTTGCGCTGCGCGCCCTGCGGGACCGTCTGGTGGATCTGCACCAGGAACGGAAGCGCGCGCTCGCGCAGATCGCTGAGCAGGATGGCGCGATCGCCGATCACGGCGACCACCCTTTCGATCACGGTCGCCTGCGCCGGCGCGGCAACGAGCAGCGAGAAACCGAGGACGGCGGCGAGCCTGCGAATCATGAGCGGGGCGTGCCTTCTCAGAGCTTCATGTGGTCACGGTCCGCGTCCGTGACGAAGTAGTTGCGCGGCCAGTGGCGGTAGTAGACGGACTGCAGCACCGGCGCGCCGTCGTTCTTGTCGACGCCGTCGGTCAGCTTGCCGATCACCCGGACCAGCGAGCCTTTGACGAGGCTCTCCTTGCCGATGTCGTCACCCGGCCGGAGTTTGGCCACGGCGTGAACGATGGCGTGCTCGTGATCGCTCACCGTCACGCGGCACGTGTCCTCGTCCATTTCGTCGCACAGGTTGCGCTCGGCCAGGGTCCGGACGCTGAGCGTAAGGTAGGCCGAGCCGCCCGGCGCCTCCGAACGCTCCTTCACGACCCCGAAAACGCTGATCGAAGCGCGCCGCCAGCTCTCCGGCTCGCGCTCGATCATGACGGGATCGTAGTCGCGCGCGCTCTCCGAGAAGTCTTCCTCGTCCGAAAGCGGCGCGTAGCTGCGCGCGTACCCGTAGGGTCCGGCCGAGTGACAGGCGCCCGCGACGAGCAGGGCGAGGAGCGATACGGCCCGCGGGAAGGCGCGGGCGCCGGCGCGAAAAGGCGGGTTTGGGGGCACGGGCTAGTGCTCTCTAGCCAACTCGGGCCGGGTCGTCCACTGGCCGGGCGCTCCCCCTTACTGCGCCCCGGCCTTCTCGTGGAAGAATAGGGCCCCCGCGTCCGCCGCTCGGTCCACACCATGAGGCTCATCATCCAGATCCCCTGCCACAACGAGGAGGCGTCGTTGCCGGTGGCGCTCGCTGCGCTTCCGAAGCAGGTCCCCGGCGTGGACAGCGTGGAGGTCCTGATCATCAACGACGGCAGCACCGATCGCACGGTCGAAGTGGCGCGGAGCCTCGGCGTCGACCACGTCGTGGGCTTTCCCCGCAACCAGGGCCTCGCGAAGGCCTTCATGCTCGGGATTCGCTCCTGCCTCGAGCGCGGGGCCGACATCATCGTCAACACGGACGCCGACAATCAGTACAACGCCGACGATATTCCGGCGTTGATTCGTCCCATCCTCGACGGCAACGCCGAGATCGTGGTCGGAGCGCGACCGATCCAGAGCATCGAGCACTTCTCGATGGTGAAGAAGCTCTTGCAGCGGCTCGGCAGCGCCGTCGTCAAGCGCGTGAGCGGGACGAACGTCGCGGACGCGCCCAGCGGCTTTCGCGCCTTCAGCCGCGACGCCGCCGCGAGGCTGAACGTGTTCAGCGAGTACACCTACACGCTCGAGACCATCATCCAGGCGGGGCAGAAGAACATGAGCATCGTCTCGGTGCCCGTGCGGGTGAACCCGGACCTTCGGCCTTCGCGCCTCGTTCGGAGCATCCTTTCCTACGTGCGCCGCTCGATGATCACGATGCTGCGCATCCTGATCATCTACCGCTCCTTCCGGTTCTTCTTGAACATCGGAGCCATCCTGTTTCTGGCGGGAGCGGCGCTCGGCGCCCGGTTCGTCTACTACTACCTGATCAACCAGGGCCAGGGTCACATCCAGTCGCTGATCCTCGCGGCCGTGCTGATGATCTTCGGATTTCAGACGGGGCTGCTCGCTTTCATCGCGGATCTGCTGAGCGTGAACCGGCGGCTGCTGGAGGAGCTGCTCGAGGCCAAACGCACGCTGCGAAGGGACAAGGATTGAGATGGCGACGTCGAGGACGCTGTTGGCGGTGCTCGGCCTGGTCCTGCTGACGGCCCGAGCGAGCGCGTTCACGCACCTGGTGGTGCCGGGCGACACGCTGGCGTCGATCGCCGAGAAGTACTACGGCCGCATCCAGTTCGAGCGCCTGCTCGTCGCGGCGAATTTCCTCGACGCGCGCGGCGGCACCCCGATCGTGCGCGGCATGCGGCTCGAGGTGCCCGCGCTCGGACACCGCCGCGTGGCGGCGGGCGACACCTGGGAGACGCTCGCGTCCGAGCTGCTCGGCGCGCCCTGGCGGCAGGACGTGCTCTCGGTGGCGAACGGCTCGAACCCCTGGCTGCCGCCCGAGGTCGGCTCGGAAATCATCGTGCCTTACAATCTGCGCGTCGTCGTCGCCGACGGCGAGCAGCTCGTCACGCTCTCCTACCGGCACATGGGTGACGCGAACAAGGCCTGGATCCTCGATCGATACAACGGGCTCGACGGCAAGAAACCGAGCGCGGGCGACGTGGTCCTGGTTCCGCTGAGCGATCTGCCGCTCACCGACGCCGGGCGCGAAGCGGCGTCGAAAGCCGCCGGTCAGGCGTGCTCGGAGGCCTCGGGCAGCGTGCGCCAGACGCAGCGTCAGATCGCGCAGGAATTGCCGGCGCTCGTCGCCGATCTCCGCGCCGGGCGCTACGTGGAAGCGGTGGCGCGCGGCACGCGCTTCGTGGCGAGCGGCGCCCTGACGGAGCCGCAGCGCGGGCTCGTCGAGCAGAAGCTCACGGAAGCGTACGTCGCGCTCGACGCGACCGGGCTCGCGACGGCGGCCTGCGCGGAGTGGCGCAAGCGCGATCGCCGGGTCCGCCTCGACCCCGCGCTCGTCAGTCCCAAGATCATCGCAGCTTGCGAGCGCCCGTCGCCGTGACGGTTCCCGTTCGCAAGGCGCTGGACTGGGGCGCGCTCGCGCCGCTCCGGTTGCGCGCGCGCACGGCGGCGGAGGGGCTCTTCAGCGGGGTGCACCGCAGCGTGCGGCGCGGCGCAGGCGTGGAGTTCGCCGGACATCGCGCGTACCTGCCCGGGGACGATCTGCGCTTCATCGATCGGCACGCGTTCATGCGTCACGGCGCGTTCGTCCTGCGCGAGTTCGAGACCGAGACCGAGCGTGCGCTCAAGCTCGTCATGGACGCGACGGCGTCGATGAGCTTCCGCGGCGGCCGCGCGCCGGGAGCGAAGCTCGCCTTCGCCGCCGTAGTGGCGGCGGCGCTCGGCTGGGTCGCGCTGCGCGGCGGCGACCGCGTGGCTCTCGACTGGATCGGCGGCAAGGCGCCGCGCTCGCTGCCCGCGGGCTCGGGGATGCACGCGTTCGAACGCCTCGTCGGCGCGCTCGAGCACGGCGAGGCTTCGGGCGGGGTGAGCGGCGAGGAGCTCGAGCTCGCGCTCGCGCGCGTCGAACGGAACGCTCCGCGCGGCGCGGTCATGGTGCTGTTCAGCGATCTGCTCGACCTGCCCGAGCGCGCGGCCGAGCGGATCTCGGCGCTCGCCGCGCGCGGGCGCACGCTGGTCGTCATGCAGGTGCTCGATCCGGACGAAATCGAGCTGCCGTTCGAGGGGCCGGTGCGGCTGCGAGCGCTCGAGGGCGATCTGGTGGTCGATACGGACGCGCCGCTCGTCCGCGCCGAGTACCAGGCCGCGCTCGAGCGCCTGCGCGAGGACTTCCGGCACGAGCTCGTCGCGCGCGGCGGCCGCTTCGTGCAGAGCTCGACCGCGGAGAATCCGAGCGAGGTGGTGCGCGCGGTGCTGACGGCGGTGTCCGGCGGTGGGGCATGAGCTTTCTCGTCGGCGCGGCGCTGCTCGTCGGGTTGCTCGTCGTCC
>DASXWF010000395.1:0-2279 GCA_036503835.1 Polyangiaceae bacterium
CTGGGCTCGCTTCGAGGAGCGAGTGACCCACGGCGACGTCACCGGCGCGCTCGCCGACGCCGAGCACCTCGAGGCGCTGCACTCGGGCGCTCGCGCGCGGCACGAAGCCTGCCGTCGCGCCGCGCGTTCGTTCTTGACGCAGGGCTACGTCACCGACGCGGGGCGCATGTTCGAGCGCGCGCTGCGCTACGCGCCCGACGACGCCTCGGCGACCGCGGGACTCGCGCGCGCGCTGCTCGAAGCAGGCAAGAAAGAGCGCGCCGCGGCCCTGCTCGAGCGTGCGATTCAGCTCGGCGAGCGGCGCGGGCGTCCCGACGCCGACGCGCTGCTCGATCTGGCGCGGCTGCTCGCGGAGGAAATCGGCGATCTGCCGCAGGCCATCGCGCGCGTGCGCGAAGTGTCGGCCGATTCGGAGCGGCTGGTCGAGGCGCGGCACCTGGAGGGCTTGTGGCGGAGCCGGCTCGGCGACGTGGCCGGCGCGTCGCTCGCTTACGGCCGCATGCGCGAGGCCGTCGAGCTCGGCGCGGTGCGCGAGGCTCGCACGGTCGAGTGGCTGGTCGAGGCCGCGGAGTTCGAGCGCGAGGCACGGCTCGAGCCCACCTCCGCGGAGCGCCACCTCGGCGTTGCGCTACGCCTCGCGCCGCACGATCCGATGCTCGCCCAGCGCTATCGGGAGGTCGCCGCCGAGCTGGCCGAGAAATTGCGGCGCGAGCGCGAAGCCAGGCGCTCGTGATCAGGCCGCGGTTCTGCCCTGGAGCTCGGGGCTGGCCGCGAACGCCGCGTGCCACGCGCGTTCGGCGGCGAGAAGCGCCTCGTCCGGCAGCACGGCGCTCGCGCGCAGCGGCGTCGTGGAGAACGCCAGCGGCGCCTCCGGCAGGCTCACGAACGCCTCGCAGGCGATCCCGGGATCGCTGCCCACGCCCACGCCGACCACGCTCACCTGCGCGAGTCCTTCCAGGAGCTCGAGCCCGTCGGGCGCGGCCGCCGCGAGCCGCGCGCGGGCACGGCCGAAGTCCGGGCAGCTCACGAGCGCGAGGCTCGCGCAAAGCCGCCCGCCTTCCAGCGTGAGATCGCGCAACGTGAGCTCGGCCGCGGCGGCGGCGGAGAGCAGCTCCCGGGCGCTCCGAGCCGGCGCTCGCAAGAGCGCCAGGCCCCGCTCCCCCACGATCGCCCGCGGGCGCAGGCTGCTCTCGAGCTCCGCGCTGACCAGGGTCTCGCGTCCGCGCTCTCCGCACGCGAAGTCGTCGGTGCGACGAGCGGCAATCGTGATCCGATGGCGGCGCGCCCACTCGACGGCGCGCGCGTTCAACACCTTCGCGCCGCACTCGGCCATTTCCTGCATCGTCTCGTAGTCGATGCCGGAAAGGTGCATTGCGCCGGGCACGCGCTTCGGATCGGCGGTGTAAACGCCGTCGACGTCGCTGTAGATTTCGCAGCGCTCGGCGTCGAGCGCCGCGGCGAGCGCGACGGCGGTCGTATCCGAGCCGCCGCGGCCGAGCGTCGTGATCTCCCGCCGGTAGCTCATGCCCTGGTAGCCGGCCACGATCACGATCCGCCCGCGCGCGAGCTCGTCTTCGATGCGGAAGGGACGAACCTCGAGAATTCGCGCGTCGAAATGGCGGTCGTTCGTGATGATGCCCGACTGGGAACCGGTGAGGCTCACGGCGTCACCGCCGCGGGCGCGGATCGCGATCGAAAGCAGAGCCATGCTCACGCGCTCGCCGGTGCTGACGAGCATGTCGAGCTCGCGCCGCGCGGGCTCGGCGGATGCTTCCGCGCCGGGACACGCAGCCTTGCGGGCGAGCTCCAGCAGGCCGTCGGTGGTCTTGCCCATCGCGCTCACGACCACGACCAGATCGTGGCCGGCGCGCCGGGTCGCCATCACCAGATCGGCGACCTTGCCGAGCTTCTCGAGGTCCGCGAGCGACGAGCCGCCGAACTTTTGAACGATCGTCGCCATCGTGTCCTCGCCTCACAACGCCATAGCGAGCTTGCGTGTTCCAGGCCAAGTTCCGGCCTGGCGCTACGGCGGCGCTGTTCGGCGCGGCGAATCAATTCGGGCGGGGCTGGAATGCGAGCAGACCGGCTCCGCCCACGGCGAACAGCCGCTCGCCGTCCCAGACCAGGCGTTCGAGCCTCGCGGCTTCGAACGCGCGCTCCGGATCGTCGGCGTCCGGTGCTTCGAGCCGCGCGATGAGGAGCGCCTTTCCGTCGGCTGCGTCGACCTGAACGAGATCCGTCGAGTCCGAAGCTTCACGGTAGAGCGCGGCCCAAAGGGT
>DASXWF010000396.1:0-19213 GCA_036503835.1 Polyangiaceae bacterium
AGCGGAGCTCGGCGCAGAGCCGGCCGCCGCCGCGCAACCGGATCCGGCGCCGTCCGCCTCCAACCCGCCGGGCCAGCCCCCAGCGAAGCGATCCGATCCGTTCGAGCGCTTGGGCGAAATCGCCGAGGACATCTTGACTCGTGAAACCCGCGATGCCGCCTGGGCGACGTCGGTCGAGCAGCGCTTCGCGCGCCGTGCGGAAGCCGAGGGCGAGAACGTGCGCGTGCAGCGCATGGCTTGCGGCAGCACGCGCTGCGCCGCGGAGGTATTCATCGCCGACCGTCAGGTCGCGACGAAGCTTCCCGGCTGGTTCGGCGACGGCACGGTCGCCTTCGAAGGCAAGCCTTTGGACGACGGCTTCGCCTACAAGGCAATCTTCGCGCGACCCGGCCACAAGTTGCGCGGCACGCTCTAGCTCCGGGGCGGTCCGCGCGCACGCCTGCGGAGTACGAACCGGCGGCAGGGGAAACTGATCCGCCCGGCGGGATCCCGTGAGCATCCATCCGGGCGGATCCTGTCACGGCGCTCTCCAGAAGCTCATGGGGGCAAGAGCTTCATGACGTAGTTGAGATTGGCGTTGCCGGTGTTCGGAAAGACTTGCCAGTACACCGCGTTGCTCGAGTCCACCGCGATCTCGCCCGAAGCGCCGTTCATGAGCCCGCGCAAGAGGTCGTACGCCGTCAACTCCGTGCCGAGCGAACCGTCCGCGTCGAAGCGGTTCAGGATCCAGCGCGTGGGGTTCCTCAGCGTGCCGGCCACCACGATGTTGCCGGCGTCGTCCGCGATCGCCTGCACTACGTCGAACACGTGCATGGTGCGCACGAAGCGAGGCGTGCCATCCGGACCGAGCGAGCCGAACAGCCCCTGAGCGCCTTCGGGCGAGTGTGCGGTGAACGGCGTGCCTCCGAAATCGATGCTGCCGTCGATGGAACCCCAGAACGCCACGTTGCCGAGGCTGTCGAAGAGCGCCTGTCTGATGGACGCGCCGTCCGTCGCAAAGGTCCTGGTCCAGATCGGGTCGCCCCAGGCATCGAGCTTCGAGATGGTGCTGGAGCCGGCCGCGTTCGTCACGATCGCCGCGTCGCCGTTCGAGTCGAGCGCTACGCTGGAGACAGGGTAATCCGTGCTCCATTGGGTCTCACCGTCGGGATGCAACTTCACGGCGCTCGCCGCGGAGGTGTACGGATCGCGAAGCACGAACGCGATGCTTCCCGCGTCGTCCGTGCTCGGCGGCGTCGGGATTCGCACGTCCGGAGTCGTGCCGGTGGTGTGCGCGTAGATCAGATTGAAGTCGGCGTCGTACTTCAAGACGTACACGCTGCCGCCGGGCGGTAGCGGATCGCCTCCGAGCCGGAATTCGCGCCTGCCGAGGAGGTAGATGTTGCCCTGCGCGTCCGTGACCGTCATCTCCGCGCCCTTCGGGACTTCGCTCGCGACTCCGCCCGCGGCGTCGAGCACGAGGGTACGCTCCTCGTCCGTGAGCAGCAGCCTGTCGTTCGACGCTGCCAGCGCATACCTGCGCCCGCCATAGCGGCCGGCATCGTGGATCCACGCGGCGCCCTGTGCGCCGGCGCCTTCCACGCTGCAGACGGTAAGGGGGGCCGCGCTCGAGTCGCTGATCTGGGCAAAGTTCGCGAGCGAAGCGACGTTCGCCTGCTGCGGGCGAAACGCCAGGTTTTTCGTGGCGTAGCCCGCGGGCGGTCCAAGCACCGTATACGTGTGACCGGTCACGTCCGCGATGAGCGTGAACGGGTAGAGCGTGTTCGCCGCGTAGGGTGAGGGGTCGAGCGCTGCGTAGGTCGAGCCGTTGCGAGCGTCGATGGTGCCGGAGGGACCAAACCGAACGGCGGCCGCGAGATCCGAGAACGCGCCTGCCGGCCCCGCCGAGACGCCCATCACGCCGTCCATGTTCGCGGCGCGCGGGAAGCCCAGAAAGCTCACGGTGAAGGCGGCGCTCGAGGCGGGCAGGTTCAGATTGACGAAGCCTTCGCCCGGCTCTGCCGTGTCGCACGTGAGCGAATTCAACAGCTCGAAGTTGCACACGTCGAGCGTGCCGCCCGTATCGACCTTCAGCGCGATGCCGTCGAACGCCAGGGCGTTCGCCTGCTCCGTGCGGAACGAGAAATCCCGTGCCAGCTCCTGAGAGTCTACCGACACGGAGTACTTACGGCGTAGCAGGTCGATCGACATGTAAATCTGCCGCGTCACGCCGGCACTGTACGGAACGGCGCTCGAAGCGGCGTAAACGCCGCCGTTCCGCGCATCCAACAAGCCGTTCGGGTTGAAACGCACGATCGCCGCCAAATCACGGTAGTGACCGGCTGATCCGAGTGCGACCCCGACGAGTGCGTCCGAAGGCGCCGCGCTCGGTGTGGCTTCGAAGTACAGCGAGAACACACCTCCCTGGCGCTCGAAATTTCGCATGACGAACCCGCTGTTCGGCGCGGCGGACGTGCACTCTCCCGACGCACGCTCCGTCGCCGCAGCGAGCGGCTCAATCCTTTCGCTTTCCCCTCCGCAACCCGTCGTCACCATCAGAACACTTGGTAGAACGGCCCAACCATAACGCACCATGACGTCACCTCATGATGATGCGCTCAGCAAGATCCAAGCCGTGCTCGATGACGCGCGAACTACCCGTTTTTTCGCGACCCGCTCGTCGACCGGCGGCGACGTTACACCCCGAAGTGATGCGCCAGCTTGGCCCTGCGTGGCAAACCTGAGCCACTCGCTTCGCACGCAGCATCAACGGAAGAGCGGAGCGACGTCGCTCCGGCCTTAGCCCGCCACCCGCAGCTCACGCCACCGATCTCGAGTCCCGACCGGCGGCGCAGTACTCGCCCGTGCCGTCTGGCTGGTCAGGCCATGTCCACATCGAGGAGCGCGGCGATGCGATGAGCCAGTGTGTCGAGCACCTGCCGCGCTACCCTGCGGATTCGCTTGGTGTGCACCACGACCAGCGGCGCCCCGCCGAGATCGAACCGAGGCAGAAGCCGGACGAGAGCGCCGCCCTCCACGTCCTGCGAGAACGAGCCATTGCTTGGAATTTCCTAGGATGCGCTCGACCCAGGCCTGTTCTGTGCGGCGTCCCACGCGAAAGCTGAAATCGTATTCGCCTGCGACGAGGTCAACCGGTCGGTGAAGGAGGCTTCGACGCGCAGCCCCGGAGCTTCCCGAAGCAGTCGCAAATCTCCGGCAAGAGCAAGCGACGGCCGAGCGCGGACTCAGGCCTCTCCGACGGCGAGAGCGGCGAAGCCGATGCGGAGCTGCTCCGTGTCGGGGCGGCGCTCGATCAGCCGTTCGGCAGGCAAACCGAGCTTGCCCATCGCCTGCGTCGCCCGCCAGAGTTGTAGGTTCAGGGCGACGCGATCGAGTTGCACCGCGTCGCGGAGCTCGTCCGAGTAGAACCAACCACACTCCGACTCCGTGATTCCGCTCTGGCGCTCGGCGAGGCGGCGCTGTGCCAGGCAGAGCAGCGGGAGGTTGTGAGCGCGCGCCCCGAGCGGAAACTGCTTCCCGGCCCAAGTGGCTTCGACCGTGATGTGCTCTCGATCTCGACTCGTGACGAAGCGAAGCTCGAGGTCCGCGGAGCGGGCTGCATCGAGCGTCGTTTCCGTGCGCTGGGGTGCGCTGTCCGCCCCCGCCGGGAGCTCCAGCCGGTACGTCTCTCCCGCCAGCGTAACGGTGTCGCCGTCCGCGAGCATCCGAGACTCCTCGGCGCTCTCGAGCAACCAGCGTCCATCCTGAGAGCGTACGCACGCCTCGGGTTCCGAAGCTCGCGGTAGCCACAGCACCCCCGCTTCGCCCGCGATGACCTCATCGAGCGTCGTGCGCGCCGTAGGTCCCGGCGGTCGCAGCGAGTCGAGGTACCAGGCGGCCTGTCGAGCACCGCCGAACGCGAGCTCGTCGCCCTCGGCGAGCAAGTGCGCGGTGCGAAGGTCGATGCGGTTCCCGTTGAGGTAGGTCCCGTTGCGACTGCCGAGGTCGCGGAGCTTCCACGCGCCGCCGTCGAAGTAGATCGTGGCGTGCTCCGCCGAGACGGTCGAGTCGTCGAGCTGGAGCTGCACCGAGGGTCCGCGGCCCACGATGCAGCGCGCTCCGAGGGTGACGCGGCGACCGCTGGCGAGACAAACCAAAGCCGGCACGCGCGCAGGCTACCAGCCGCGGCACGACGAGGCTCGAAACCACGCGCCCGCTGCGTCGGCCGAGCGACCGGTCGCCGTCGCCGGGGCGCTCGTGCAGCCGCGCTCGACTCGCGCTAGAGCTCTGGCCCGTCGTGGCGGATCCATCGTCGTCGTCATCGAACGAGCGCGAGCTCGCCCACGGTCAGATCCTCGGCAGGTACCGCGTGCTGCGCAGGGTCGGGGAGGGAGGGTTCGGTCGCGTGTACGAGGCGGAAGAGCTCGAGAGCCCGCGGCGGGTCGCCCTGAAGGTCGGCCGGCGTCCCGAGCACGAGGGACGCATGGTGCGGGAGGCCCGACTGGCGGCGCTGCTCAAGAACCGCCATTCGGTCCGCGTGCTCGGCGTCCAGCAGCTCGAGGACCGGAGCCCGCTCATCGTGATGGAGCTTCTGCAGGGGGTTTCCGTCCGGGAGTACCTGTCGATGCGCGGGCGAGTCGACCCTGCGCTCGCGCTGCGCTGGGCCCGGCAGCTCGCCGAGGCCCTGGAGGAAGCCCATGCGATCGGCCTGGTTCACCGGGATCTGAAGCCTTCGAACCTGTTTCTGGCCGAATCGGACGGTGGCGTGGAGTTGAAGCTCTTGGACTTCGGCCTCGTGCGCGGGCCGGCGAGCTCCGGCGAGCACAGCGTCACGGGTAGCGACATCGTCCTCGGTTCCCCGGCGTACATGTCGCCGGAGCAGATCCGCTCCGGTGATGTCACTCCGCGCAGCGACATCTGGTCCTTCGGCGTCGTGCTCTACGAGATGCTCGCCGGCCGGCGGCCATTCCACGCGCAGAGCCAGACCGGACTCCTCGCGGCGATTGCGGCGGATCCTCCGGAGCCCCTGCGGCGCACTTGCCCCGAGCTCTCCTCCGATCTTCACGGCCTCGTCGAACGCTGCCTGAGCAAGCGGCCCGAAGAACGTTTTGCGAACGTTCGGGAGCTGCTCTCCGCACTCGATCGGCTCGACCCTTCCGAAGCCACGCGCCCGCCCCGCGCGCGAGAACCCATCACCGCGACGCTCTCCGTCCGTCACACTCCGTCGACCCGGCGCCGGCGTAGGGGACCTTGGCTGGTGCTCGCGGCGGTGGCGGTGTCGAGCGGCGTGTTCTGGGCCACGCAGCGCGCACCGGAGAGGCCGGCGGAGAGCGCCCAGCCGCAAGTCACCCGAGCGGTGCCGCCGCGCGCGCGGCAAGAGCTGGTGAACGTCGAACCGAGTCGCCGAGCCGCGCTCGACGAGGCGGCCGGGCCCGCGACTTCGCTCGCCGCTCCCGCGACCACCGAATCGCCCGCCGTGTCCCCCCTCGACTCGCAGCCCCGGCGCGCCCTGAAACCGCCGAGCGCCATACCGCCTCGGCACGAAGCTACCCGCACCGGAGCCGGTCGGACGAACACGCAGCAGGCATTCTTTGCGGCGCCTGATTTCTGAGCGCCTGCTCTGGCTCTGGTGCTTCGGATCGGCCGGGTGCGAATTCCCGGTTTCGAGCTCCAAGTACTACGTTGCGGAGGGTGAGTCCTCGGCGGGTCGAGCCGACGGCGCGAACGACGGCGTCGAGCTCGATCACGCCGTCCAGGCGCTCGTCCGCGCGTTCGCCGGCGATGACGAGGCGTGCGCCACCGCGTTCGCGGACTCCTGCGCGCGTCCGCTCGCGGAGTGTGGAGCGCGTTCCGGATGCGCCGAGTACGGCGTGTGCATGCGCGAGCGCGCGACCCCGACGGCGGAAACCACCTGCTCGGACCACGGCAGAACGTCGATCGAAGACAGCTGGCGGTTCGAGCTCCTGCGCCATTGCTGGGCGACGCGTTACGCCGAATGCAACATCGGCTACGACTTCTCTTGCGTCGGAGCCTACGGCCCGCCGAGCGGTGATCGTACGGCGGTCGAGGTCAGGCAGCAACTCCTGATCCGCGGTACCGAGAACGCACCGAGCGACTTCACCGTCGCGTTCTGCCCGGAGTGGAGCGACTGCTCCGAACCGGTCGTGGAGGTGGTCGCTGACGCCGCGACCGGGCTCTACGACGTGTCGCTGCCGGTTGGGGGCAAGAACGCCGGCGTCGGGAACGACTGGAACGGCTACCGCCTGATTCGAGGCGGGAGCATTCCGGACAGTGTCATCGCTGCCAACGTGCCGCTCTGGGGGCGGCGCGTGGAGATCACGCGCCTGCTCGATACGAGCCAGGTGACCCTACTTGCGGCGGTGTTCGGCGTCGACGCCCTGCGCTCGGCCTTCGTGCAAGTCGTGGACTGCCAATCGGATCCGGCGCCCGGCATTTCCTTCGAAGTTCCGAGCTCCCCGGCGGCGAGTGTCGGGTACGTGAACGAAGAGGGAGCCCGCGTCGAGGGTCCGACCGTGTCGAGCGGAGCGGCGGGCATCAGCGACTACGATTCGGGCGAACCGCAAACGATTCGCGCGCTGCGAGGCGACGAGCTAGTTGCCGTCTGGGACGGCGAGCTCTCGGCCGGAAAGGTGCGATACCTCCGGTTGCACCCGCGAGGGCGACCATGACGCGCTGGGGCCTCGCGCGCCGCGGCATCTTCGCGGCCTTGCTGCTCGGCGCAGCGCTTTCGCCGCGGACCGCACGCACGGAGGAAGAGCGTCCGCCCGCCGCGGAACCGGCACCGAGCAGTCCGGCGGCGCGCGAGGCGGCGAGAAGGCTCTACCTGCAGGGCACGCGTCACATAGAAGCCGGCGAATGTGAGCTCGCCGTCGCCGTCTATCGGCGATCCTTCGATCTTTTTCCGTCGCGGTCCACGCTCGTCAACATGGCGCATTGCGAGGCCAGGCTCGGACGTCTCGTGGAGGCCTGGTTGCTGCTTTCCCGAGCGCTCGCCCCCTCGAAAGACGGCGCGGGTCTCGCGCTGAGTGCCGAGCGGAGCGCCTCCGCACAGGCGGAACAAACGCGGCTGCGAGCGCGCCTGCCGTTCCTGATCGTCCACGGTCCCGGGAACGCCGAGCTGGAAGTCGATGGCGCGAGGATCGTGCCGATTGACGGATCCGAAGAAGACTTTCGGCTGACCCCGAGCCCGGAGGCCGTCTGGACCTCGCTGCCCGTCGGCAGCCGCATTTACGTGAACCCCGGCACGTACCGGGTCGGGCAACGCTCGAATGAGGTCGCGAGTTATCGAGAGCTCGAGCTCGCGGAAGGTACGGTGTTCGGCCTGTTCGTGGCAACGACGCCCTCGGCGTCCGCGTCCGAACGAACTGTTAGCCCTGCACCCGAGCCGGCAACCTCGCCTGCGCCGCTCGCGGCGCCGAGCACGGCCTGGAAGTCGGCACCCCTCGCGATCGTGCCGCGGACCGAGCCGCGCCCGTACCGCACGATCGGCTTTGGAGGCCTCGTCGCGGGAGGCGTCGCCTTCGCGACGGCGCTGGTCGGCGTCGGCCTATTACTCGATGCCGAGTCCGAGCTCGAATCCTGCTCGCCGGACGGCGGCTGCCCGCCCGAGCTCGACGGCGCCGTCGCGCGCTACGAGACAGCGGCCGTGATCACGAACGTGGGACTCATCACGGGCGTCGCGGCCAGCGCCGCCGGGTTCGGATTTTTGCTCGCGGACCACGTGAGCTCGGAGCGCGTGACCGTGCGCGCTTCGGCGTCGAGCGTTCGGGTCAGCGTGCGGTTCTAGACAGCGCGCAGGCGCCCGACGGCAAACCTTTGTAGACCCCCCCCAGCCCGCTTCGCTGGGGGGCGTCCTTCACGCGCTCTGCCGAGCCATCAGAAGCACTTGAAGTAGGTGCCGTCCAGGTGCGAGGTGCACGCACCGATTCGTTGCTGGATCCAGTCCATCTTCGTCCGCAGGCGGACGTGCTCCTGCTTGCCCTCGTACATGGCGCACCGGTTTTCGCAAGTGTCGTCGGGGTCCTTCTCCGAGTTCGAGTGAATGGCCACGATGGTGTCGCGGCCGCTGACCTGCTTGACGAGAGGCGTTCCGGAGTCGCCACTGCAGGTTCGAGCGACGCCCTGCTCCGCATACGAACGGATCTGGTGATCCATCCTCGCGTGGACGGGGACGCCGTCTCCGTCCGGGTCTCTGCGGAGGGTCCCCGTGCTCGTCGTGCAGCTCGCCGTGACGCCGTAGCCGTTGAGCTCGAGCACTTCGTGCCGCTCGAGCTCACCCGTGTAGATCCGCATCCCTTGACCGTCGTTGGGCTCCGCGACCTGGATGATCGCGAGGTCGTCGTCGGCGTCGCCGTTCCCGGAGTAGCCCGCGTGCATCCAGATCCTCGCGAACCTGGTGGTCCGCGTCGAGCCGTTCCAGGGTCTGTAGCTGACTGTATATCCTCCCTGTCCGGCGAGACTCCGGATCTCCGGAGTGTCGGGGACGCAATGGGCTGCGGTGAGGATCGTGCGGTCGTTGATGAACACGCCGGAGCAGCCGAAGAGGTACACGTAGCCGGCGCGGCCCGCGGCGGCCGTCGTACCCCGCCAGACCTTCGGGTCGAGATCGAGCTCGTCGACCGCCTCCGGCGCGCCCGCAGCTGCGAGCAGGCGCGGCTCGTCTTCGCGATCGGCGGTGAGGTCGTCCTGGGCTGCGCGCACGAGCCTTGCCTGTTCGCAGGTCTCGACGACGTTCACTCCCGAGAGCTCCCGGACCTTCGGGTCACGCTCGAGCTCGAGGTTGAGGGTTGGAAGGTGGTAGCGCTCGCGGTCCGGGCCGTCGCCAGCTTCGCAGACCAGAGTCTCCGCCGTGGTACCGAGTCTCGGTTCTTCGCCCGGCGTTTCGACTGCACATCCGGCCCCGAGCCAGACAGCCACGCCGGCCGCAGCGACACCTCTCCTCGCCAGATTGGGTCCAAATGGTCCGTTTCCGCAAGCCTTCATCTTCGTAGAGTTCATCGTTCCTCCTGCAACACCTGAACCGAGGCACATGCCCGAGCGACGTGAGCGCTCGGTTCGACGCGAGGCATAGCGGTGCTCGCAGATTCGGCCGATATCCCTCGATTTCAGTGCGCGTCGGGCCGCTCTTCGATGACGGAGTCGACCCATTCGACGAGCACGGACGTGCGAACGTAGCGATCGATGCCCGTGCACGAGGCATCGCCCCGGCTGAGAACGCCTGCAACGACGACGGCATCGCGCTGGTCGCGAACGAGCAGTGGTCCGCCGGAGTCCCCGGCGCAGGCTCCGCTCAGCCCACGGCCCGTCACGTCGGCCGTTTCCGAACGCACGGCCACCAGTTCTTCCATGGCGAACGACACGGGCCCCACCGCGCCGGCTTCGTTGAGCCCTGCGCCCGCGATCTCGACCGTCTGGCCCTCGCGAAGGCTCGACTCGCGGTCGAGCGGGAGCGGAACGGCGATTCCGTCCGGAACCTCCGCGTCGAGCTCGAACAGAAGAACGTCGAGTGTCGCGTGGGGCACGAAGCGCACGGCGCTCGCCCGGCGACCGCCATCGCGTTCAACGCTCGGACAGGGCTCGGCGCCGAATCCGGCGCTGATCCTGGTGCGCTCGGAAACCCGACAGTGGGCCGCCGTCAACGCCCAGCGCGGGGAGATGAGCGTTCCGGAACAGGTACCGAGGTCGTCGAGGTCGGGATCTTCGACCCCGAGCCAGGCGATCGCGTTTTCCTCGAGCTCGCTCAGGTGGAGGTACTCGCTCGAGCGCGTGCCCCCGAAGATGCACAGGCTGCTCGAACCCACGTTCGCCTCGCCTTCGTCGCCGCCGCAACCTGCGAGCGCAAGGCAAGCCGCGAAGCAGACAACCCTGACGTCGAGGCTCCGCATTTCGCGAACGTAGGAGCCGCTCCCGGAACCTCCGATTTCACGCGATTTCGCGGCAGGCTCAGGACCCAAGGGTCGCTCCGCGGATCCGCCGGGGTCACGGCTGCGAGCACGGCGGAACCCACGCGGGCGCTCGTCGGTCGAGACGACCCGGCGCCTTGACTCTCGCGCTCTTGGTCAGGCCGTGTCGACGCCGAGGAGCGTTGCTCGCGGAGCAGGCCGTTGGCTGCTCGTCCGGTCGTTTGCGAGCAGCCTTGACCGGGTCAGGGCAAGGCATCATGATGCTTTCGTGCGCACCACCTTGACGCTCGAGCCGGATGTCGCGCGCCTGATCGAGGAAGCGGCCGCGCGCCAGCGAAAGCCGGTCAAACAGATCGTGAATGAAGCGATCAGGCGCGGCCTCGCCTCGCGCGGCGCCACTCGTCCCGCGAAGCGGTATCGAGTGCAGCCGCACCGCACACGGTTGCAGCCGGGCGTGGATGCCGAATCCTTCAACAAGCTCGTCGACGAGCTCGAGGACGAGGCGGTGGTGACCAAAATGCGTTCGGTGCGATGATCGTTCCCGACGTCAACCTTCTGCTCTACGCGGAGATCGATGCGCACCCGCTCCATGCCTCTGCCCGAAGCTGGTGGGAGGGAACACTGAACGGCGATCGCCAGGTCGGCCTTCCACCAGTGTGTATCTTCGGCTTCCTGCGCATCAGTACGAACCGCCGCGTCTTCACCGAACCGCTCTCGGCGAAGAATGCCATCGAGCGCGTGCAGCGCTGGCTGGCTCGAGACACCGTCAGCTTTCTCGTTCCGGGAAGCAGGCATCTGGAGTTGGCCTTCGGTCTGCTCGAAACCCTCGGAACGGGCGCCAATCTGACGACCGACGTTCAAATCGCCGCACACGCGTTGGAGCACCAAGCCGAGGTTTACTCCAATGATCGGGACTTCGCGCGCTTCCGAGGCGTGCGCTGGGTGAACCCGCTATCGGTTTGACCCTCTCGCGCGCGCCGACCTACCTGGCCGTTCCCTGCAGGGTCGTCCGCGCTGCCGTGGCCGGCGTAGAAGGGTGCGGTGCGCTGGGCGTTCGCTGGAGTACTGAGGGGCTTCTCGAGCTTCGTCGAAGGAGCGCGCCTCTTGTGGACGATCGGCGGGCTCCGGCGGCTCGCGCTGGCGAGCTCGGTCGTCACGCTGGTCTTCATCGGTACCGTCTTGCTCTTGCTCGAAGCTCGCACATTGTGCGCTCCGCTCGGAGTCGGCGCCGAAGCTCGCAACCGATTTCCTGTCGCACCAACTGGGACGCGCCACTCCTCGAGCCGCCGACCGATCCCGACGTCGGCTACCCTGGCCCCGAAACCGTCGTCCGGAGAGATTCTTCGATCAGTGGCATCGTCGAAGGCTTTCACTACTCCGTGCTCGGAGCGGCCGTGAACGATCGGCGCATCCGATTCGGTGTCTGGGCGCACGAGATCTACGCCGACTGGTGCGCGCTCCAGACCCCGGTGGCGAGCCAGAGTGGCGGAGCGGACTACAACTGCGTCGACGAAAGCCTGTCCGGCGGCGCACGGGACGGCGCCTGCTACCAAAAAACGGAGAGCGGCGAGGTTCCGATCGACTGCCACAAGCTCCAGCTGTGCCGCTCGTACGTATGCACCTGCGACGAGGAACAGTGCGCCGGCACGACTCCGCTCCCCGGGCAAGCGACGGGGACGCAGCTCGATGGTGCCCTCGAGCAGGACGGGAACGAGCTCGTCGGAACGCTCCAGGTCGACGGAACTCGCGTCAACGTGCGGCTCACCAGGCAATGATGGCCCGCTCAGCGTGCGCGCCCGGCGCCCACCCAGGCACGGGTCGCCGCGCATTGTCGTCAGCAGGGTCAGAGCGACCAAGGGTCGGATCGACCACGGCACATTCGGCGATCGGGGCTGCTTGAGGCGGCCATAGTGCTCTCGAGGCGTCTGCGTTCGCAGCGCTTCGACAGCGGGAACTCGGCGCGCGGGTCGTCGCAGCTGCGACATGGCCGGCCCGCCGAGTGACCCGGGTGCGTTCGCGCGGGCAGCGCACCGGACCTTCAGACACCGAGAGGATGGCACGAATGTCCAAGGGAAATCTGCGATCGATTGGCTGGACGAGCTTGGCTTTGGGGTTCGCTGCGGCGGGTTGCGGGAGCGAGGTTTCGTCGACCGAGACGGAGGGAGCAGGTGTCGAGCAGCTTGCGTGGGCGCGGGCGCCCTCGCGGGAGGTGCAGGCGGGAGCGCGGCTCTTCGTCAAGCCGCCGAATCCGGGGGCGGTGAAGCAGGCTCTCGATCTGGTGCGGCAGCGGAGACTTGCCGATGCCGCGCGCATTGCGGCGATGGCGGCGATGCCGCAAGCGGTCTGGTTCACGGGCGGCACGCCGGAAGAGGTGAAGGCGAGCGTGAGAAGGACGATGGCGGCGGCGGCGGCGACGCGCAGCGTGCCGGTGCTGGCGGCGTACAACATTCCGTTTCGCGATTGCGCTCAGTATTCGGCCGGGGGCGCGAAGGACACGGCGGAATACCAAGACTGGATCGACGCGTTTGCCGCGGGCATCGGCAACGGCAAAGCGATCGTCATCCTCGAGCCCGACGCGCTCGGTATCATCCCCTACAACACGACGCTCTTCGGCTCCGAAGACTGGTGCAAGCCGACGGTCACCGGCGAGAACGGCGACAGCGTGCCGGCGCCGGGCGCGAATCCGGAGGAACGCTACGCGCAGCTTCACTACGCCATCGATCGGATCCTGGAACGAGCGCCCGGGGCCTCGATCTATCTCGACGGCACGCACAGCGCGTGGCTCGGCGTGAGCGAAGCCGCGTACCGCCTGTACAAGGCCGGCTTTCGCGACGGCGTGCAGCGCGTGCAGGGCTTCTACCTGAACGGATGGAATTTCCAGCCCACGAGCGAGGTCGAACAGTTCGGAACCTGGGTCTCGATGTGCCTCGCCGCAGGCACTCCGGGAGTGGGTCCGGATTGGATGCAAAACCCCGACACCGGGGTTCCGCACTTCGATTGGTGCCCCGGCCAGTACGATCCGGCGACGGGCTATACGACAGTGAACTTCACGCCCGAGTTCGCAGCCGGCGTGACTGCCGGTCTCGAAGGGTTGATGGACGGGGCGTCGCCGCAGGTGAAATTCGTGATCGATACGAGCCGTAACGGCAAGGGAGCGTGGCGGCCACCGGAGAACGCTTCCTATCCGGACCCTCAGGACTGGTGCAACCCACCTGGGCGCGGGGCCGGCGTCAGGCCGCGCGTCCTCGGCGGCGAAGGGCTCCTGCTCGCCCATCTCTGGATCAAGATTCCGGGCGAATCGGACGGCTCGTGCAATCGCGGCATCGCAGGCTCGACGACCGATCCGGAGTGGGGTGCGATCGTGGATCCGCCGGCGAGCGCGTGGTTCCCGGAGCAGGCGCTCGAGCTCGCCCGACTCGCGACCCCGCCACTCTTCTGAAAGCCGTACGTGACGAACGACCGCAAACTGCGGTCACGGAACAGGCCGGCCTCGCGGACGACCGATTCGCACCTGGGACGGGGCGCGACGTGACGGGCGATGCGGCTCCTCTGAGTCAGCGGAACGGCCCAACCATAACGCACCATGACGTCACCTCATGCTGATCGCTCGGCAAGATCCACCGACGCTCAGATGAGCGTCAGCGCGAGCGCCGTCCACTCGCTGTTGCTGCCGGTCGAATAGCCGCCACCGATGATGACGCGGTTGTTCCCCGTTTCTCGGTACTTGGTGCGACCCCAGTAGGTGATGTACTTCGTTCCGTTTCCGGGCGTGAACGTGACGAGCGAGGGGAAAGTGCTCGCCTCGTTGTCCCACAAAAGCTCGGCGGCGTCCCACCAGGGCCAGGCGCCGCGCGCGCTCCAGCTGTCGCGCACCCGGCCGTCCGAGCGCACGAGCACGCCCTCACCCGTCACCAAGCAAGCTTCGTCGCAAGCGAGCGGCAGTTGGCCCGGCTTCGGGTACAGGATCTCCGCGGCCAACGCGTCGTAGGCCGTGAGCATCATCCGGATGGTAGCCTCGCCGACGAAGCGCTCGTCCTCGTTGATGCAACCGAACGCCTCCTTGCAATAGTTCTGCATTCCACAGCGATCGTAGGGGGTCATCGCCATGTGCGCCTCGGGCTGGAGATTCGGGTCGGTCGGGTTGATCGCCCAGTCTTCGGCCGCCCAATCGCACAGCGGCACCTCGTGTACCCAGGTCCCGTTGGACAACACGCCGCGCTGGTGCTCGTGGGCGAAGCCGAGGGCATGCCCGGTTTCGTGGACCACGATGCCCTTGAACTCCATGTTGGTCTGGCCCTGACCGGCGGCAAAGTTGCAGGTCGTGCCCTCCCCGGGGTTGCAGTCGCCGCCCCAACCGCCCCCGAGGTGAGAATCGATCAGGATTACCTTGAGCGCGAGCGGATCCAGGTACCCGCACTCTCCCGGGTAGGTTCGCGTGAACGTGATTCCGGAGACGCTGCCCCAGGTAGCGCGCAGGGCGTCCATGGCTTGATTGCTGCGTGTCGTATCGTACGCAGTCCAGGGACGCCCGCCGTTGGTGCGAAAGCAAACGTCGATGTCCGGCGAATCCCCCCAGGAGTTCAGCGCCTGATACATCACCGCCGCTTCGGCGGCGGAGGACACGTTCTCCAGCGCATCGGTGCCGTCGAGCGCTTCGCCGCCGCAGGCGAGGGCCGCCAGGGGGAGCACGCTGATCACCTTGTTGATGCCGCGAAACATGCGTCTACTCGTCATGGGAAAGCGATCCTTCCGTTCGAAAGCGGGTTTGGCACCAGCTCGGCACGGTCGATGACCGCGCGCGAACTGAAGGGCCGTACCGTCGGGCAGAGCGCAATCAGCACGCGGCGTGCCAGCGACGAGCGCGCGCCAATCGGCCGCGTTTCGCCCAAGTTCCAAGGCGCCGGCCGGCCGGTGCCACGTCACAGCATCGCTGCGCTGAGCGCTGTTGCAACGACATCCGCGTGACTCCGACCGTCCACGGCCGGTGATCCTCGGACAAATCCGACGGAAGCCGGGCCTCGACGCGCTGGCACGCCGCGTGCTGTTCGGGCGCTCGAAACGCGAAGCCCGGCGTGGGAGCCGCCCGCGGCCGCCGAGCAAGCGATCGAGAACCCTCCAAGGATCAAAGGACTTCGAGCAATGAAAAAGGCAATCGCAGCTCTGGCTCTCGCCCTCGGCGCAACGCATTCGCTGTCGGCTTTGGCCGACGAGTACACGACCAACTGGGACAAGGTCGATCGGGTGATCGCGTACGAGAACAACTTCCGGGTGTACGGGCTCAATCTCGCCCCGAACCCTGCGGGTTGTGCCAGCCTCGTCTCCGCTTACGTCGACCCCTCGTTGAGCATCGCAAAGAAGGAGGGGCTCAATCGCGCCCTGATCGCGGCGCTCCTCTCGGGACGCGAGGTCAAGGTGAAGCTCCGCTCCGGCAGCTGTCACAACGACGGCGTGCCTTTGATCTACGGCGTCCAGACGCGCTGAGCTCTGGCCTCGAAATTCGCACCCGGCAGACGAAGAAAGGTAGGGAACCGATGAAAAGAATGAACATCCTCGCGAGCCTCGCCCTGGTCACGACGATCTCGGCCGCAGCCGTGGCTGCGCCCCAGTGGACCACGTCATGGGACAGGATCCTCACCCTCGAATCGTTCGGGGACGACGTGCACATCTACGGCGTCAACCTCAGTCCGAACCCGGCGGGGTGCTCCAATACGAGCATGGCGAAGGTTCGCTACTCCTTGAGCGCCGCGTCGAAGGAAGCGCTGGCCATGGTCCTCACGTCGGCGTTGCTGGCGAACCGCGAGGTCAAGTTGAGGCTGGACGACACCTTCTGTCAGGACGGTGTACCAGCGGTCATCGGCGTCCAGATCCAGTAGCAGGCTCGGTTGCAACGAAGAAAGGACACTGACATGAAGAAGACCCTCGTCGCCGCGCTCGTCACGCTCGTCGCGATGCCGTCCTCTCTGGCGCTGGCCGGCGAGTACATTCACAATTGGGGATCCATCTCTCACCTGGAGGACTACGGGGACGACGTCTACGTCCACGGACTGGATCTCAGCCCGAACCCGGCCCTCTGCAGCACGCCGGACCACGCGCGACTTCAACCCTCGCTCAGCGCGGCCAAGAAGGCCGGCCTCCGGCGCGCTCTGACGGCTGCGTTCGGAGCGGGCCGCCAGGTCAAGGTGAAGCTCCACTCGACCGAATGCAGCGGCAATCGCCCTACGATCTACGGCGTGAGCATCCGCTGAACGAACGACGAACCGCTCGCGCGCGCGTTCGAGGTCGCTCGAGGCCGACCTTCAGGGGTAACCCGGCGCCGTGAGTTGCCGCCAGCGTGCCGTCCGCGCGGTTCCGCTGCCGGTCTCCCCGAAAGCGTACGAAACGGACGGCTCCGTACACCGAGACGACCCAGCGGACATCCTGAAGACGCGCGCGCTCGAGCGTGCTTCGCCCAAGTCCTGGCTGCAGCGTGACCTCGTCGCAACATGCCTTGGATCCGGAAGTGGAGCTCTGTACGATGCACCGCACTTCGTGAAAGACGAGAACGCCAAGCAAGAAATCGAGCTGAAGCGCTTGCTGTTGGGCGAAGGCGCGGCCGAAGCCCTGATTGCTGCACTGGGCGAGGTCAGTGCCCAGCGGCGGCAGGTCAATCATGTCCTCGACACCGAAGGCTACCGGTTGCGAGAAGAGCGATACTCAGTCCGGTTGCGTTTCGAGGATGGGGCTCCCATCCTGACCGCCAAGGGGCCCGGCAAGAGGATCGGGGGTGACACCTCGACGCGCGACGAGGCCGAAGCGAGAATCGATGACGCGCTTGCTTCGGCAATCCTGAGCGGTCACCGCGATCCCGTCGACGTGCTCCGCGAGCGGGCCGGTGACGAGGCGTTTGGTTCGCTCTGGCAGGGCCTCGTCCAAGCGCGCCGCGGGCTCCCCTTGCGTGAAGTCGGTTCGTTCGAGAACCAGCGTCGCATCGTACCCGTCCGCCTGCCGAGCGGGCTCGACCTCCATGTCGAGGTAGATCGGACGTGCTTCCCCGATGGTCACATCGACGAGGAGGTCGAGATCGAGCTTCCGAGTGGAGAATTCGTCGCCGAAGTCGAGACCTGGCTCGCTCAGCAGGCCCTGGAAGCGGGCGTCGTCATGGGCCCGTCGTCGCCCAAGCTGGCTCGCTTCTACGCGCATCGAGGGGATCGTTCGGGTTGAACGAGCCGGGTCACCGCACCACGAGCGCGCGCCTGCTGGCGCCCCGTCCCTGGTTGACGCTCAGTCCCCGAGCGACCCCGTAATGCCTGCGTTTTGGACCTACTACCTGGCGTGGATCCCAGAAGTCCCTACGAATACCGCGTCGCGCAGTGGCTGCGAGCTTCATCACCGCCAGATCTTCCAGGCTTGCGACGGCGAAGCCGCCCGGCCCTTCCTCGGTGGGATTGAGGAGAGGATAGGGATAGTTCACGACGTCAACGGGCACGGAGCCGATGCGGCCGTGAAGCGCCGCGTTCGTCAACGAGTCAATCTCCGCTTCGCGAATCTCGACGAAGCGCTTGCGCGCGTTCTCGAGATCATCGATCGGCAAAGGGCTTCCCCGCGCTCCTCTCGACGAGACAGGTACGGAGCCTCACGTTGACTGGTCGCTGGCGAACCGTCCGTGCGCCGCCAGGCCGAAACAAAATTCGACCCGGGAGCGAGCGGTCTGCGTAAGGGCAGCATGAAGTCCGCAAGCGCTTTCCCGGTCCGCTGGTCGATCCTCCCGCTGCTGTACCTGGCGGGGTGTGCCGTTCCCGTCGGTACGGACGAAACACAGGAGTTCGAGACCCTGGAGGATGCGTTGGTCGTGAAGGCCAACGACACCTACGGCTTCGGCAGCAGCGCCGGCCCCGGCAATCCTGCGGCGACGCTGGCGGAGGGCTGCGGAAGCACCTTCGGCTGCGCCTACACGCGCGGGCGCGGGTTCAATCTACCCCAGCGGATCTACCAATTTTGCATCAGTCGCGTCGCCAACAGCAACATCCAGCCGGCCCTACTGTCGCTCGCTACGGCGGCCGCCAGCGCCACGGCGAACAAAGTGCAGATTGGCGTCAGCGTCGAGACCACGGCCGGCGACGGCTGCGGGGCCGCGGGCGGTCCCGGCTACATTTTCGTGAACGACGTCGGCGACAGCGCCATTCCGCGCCCGGCCAGCGGCGAGGCTCGCATCTCCCGCTACTCGGTGGTGCTTTTCAGCGGGTGCATTCAGCAAACCGAGACGCGGCCCGGGCGCTACTTCATCTGCAACAACTCCACACTCTCCATCAACACCGGGGCGATCCTCACGCGGGCGCCGATCGAGGCCGGGGGACGGGGCGGCGCCACCAACATTCGGCAGGCGGTGATTCGCGGAGCACTCGTGGCGATGGGCTTCGGGGAACGCTTGGGAGCGACCTCCTACACGAACCCCAACTTCAGCTTCTTCACCCAGAGCCTGTCGAACCCGCTCGTCTCGTCCGGCAATTGGCTGGCGTGCCAACTCAACTCTTTGCCGGCCGGCTTCGAAGACACCACCTTCGCGTACTCGGGCAACTGCCCGGCGGGGTTCTGACCATTAGGCTGGAACCGGAGTAGACAGACCCGAATCAGAGAGGGAACTGACCTGCCCGAAGCCGCCCAGCGGAGCATTTCCGGAAGCACGGCTGCGCTGATGTGGGCGCACAGGATCGACTTCGGCGAGAGCGACACGCTCACGCTGCGCGCCAGCTCGCTGGCGCAAACTCGCGTCACCTGCGAAGACGAGCGCTTCTCAGAACAGCCGGAAGCCGCATCTTGCTCGGCGACTCGGCGGTCTTGGCGTTGTCCGACTTGAAGAGGGTGTCGAAGACCTCGCCGAGCTTCAGGGTGCTGCCGAAGGCCATGTCGATGAAAACGACACCCTTGGCGCCGGCGCCCACGTTCGCCGCGCACGTTTGCTTCATGCGGGAACGGGTCCAAGAGACAGCACACCCCGGGCGGCGGGCCTTCAGCGAGGCAGGCTTTTCGGCACAGTCCAAGTGCAGCAGCCCGAGCAGCGCGGCGGCTCCAGAGGCTCGGACGAAATATTTACTAGGGAGCGAGGAGCGCGAGTCGTGCCATGATCCGGGGCCGTGTGTTTGGGCTCGCTTCCACGAGTCCTTGTGGCAAGGACAACGCCGAGGGAACCAGCAATGCTTCCAGAGAAAAGGCTGATCCGGGAACCGATGTCGATCGCAGCGCTCGCACTGCTGCTCGGCGGGCTCGCGGCGGCGTGCGGCAACAGGCCGGATCCGAAGCCCGCGGATCCGCCTACGGTCTTCGTCATCGCCACG
>DASXWF010000397.1:0-3172 GCA_036503835.1 Polyangiaceae bacterium
CGCGTTCTCGATGCGCTGGCGCGCGCAGCCGCCAAGTCCGGTGCGTGCGAGCGAGGCGCTGGTCGCGGCGAACCCACCGGTGCTCGAGAAGGAGGCGCCGGAGCCGGTCGCTGCCGTTCGGGCTCCACCGGACGAAGCGCCAGCGCCGAAGAACCAGCCGCCGCGTTCCGTTTCGCGCCCGGTGAGGCGGCCGGCACCGGAGGCGATACCGAGCGCGAGCGGCGGCACGGTGCTGGACGCGATCAGTACGCGCCACTAGTGCGCACCGCACCGCGCCGACGCTCGCGCTCGGGAGTTTCCGGGCATTCCGCGCAGAAGTAGGAGAGCACCAGGATGGGCAGGGCTTCGCCGGTGTTCCCGACGCGGACGTAGTCGGGCGACTGGTTCGAATCTTCGAGCACGACGGGAAAGCGCGCGCGAAAGACGAGTAACCCGGCATGCGTACCGTCGAGCACGGCGGAAACGGCGGAGGTTACGCCCTTCTGCCGGCCCTGCGGGTAATCGGTATCGCTGGAAGCCAACGTCCCCACGGGTTCGAGCGGCTCGCCGGCGAACGCGTGCGCGGGATCGGAGATGTCGTCGTCGATCCATTCGAGCACCAGGTCACCGTAGAGCGCGTGGGGTGTTCCCACTGGATTGGGGCTGGGGAAAGAGAACTCGACGTTGGCGGCGTCGAGCTTCAGGTCGGGAGGCAAGTCGCCGAGCGCGTAGCTGAGGATCGTGACGACGCCCTGTCCGTTGCTGTCGCCGGCGGCGAAGGTCACCGTGGGATCCTCCGCCAGCTTCACACACTCGGAGTCGGGGCCCGGCGGCGCTGCCGGGTACCAGGCTTCGGGGCTCATGGTTCCGGACTCGTCGAGACAAGGCGAAATCCGGTGCTCGACCCGCCGCAGCACCCGGTAGTGGGTCGACAGGGGCAAGAACAGCGGGTTCTCCGCCTTGTCTTTGGCCGTCGTGTCGACGCCGAAGCTCACGAGCAGATCCGATGCCCGTCCTGGACGGTCGTCGTCGCGCCAAAGATAGAGCATCTCCTCGAGCCCCGGCGTGACCGTGAGCACTGAGTCGCCGGTCCAGCTCAGGGTCGGCGCGCCAGGTCGCTGAGAGTAAGCGAGCGCGACACTGGTCGGGTTCATCGGCTCGCTGAACTCGATGCGGATCGGCTGGGCGGGATCCACTCCGACCGCCTCGAGCTCCGGGGTGACGCGGATGATCTCCGGGCTCACGTCGTCCGCGGGGCTGCCGCCCTGGCCGGCCTCGGGCCGGGCGACGTCGCCTCCGGCGCCGGATTTCCCGCCGCCACCATGCCCGGCCCGCGGACTCGGACCTCCGCCCTCGCCGGCCTGCGCCTGACCGGCCCCGGCGCGCTCCGTCCCGCCGTTTCCGCCGGAGCTCTGCGGCGCCGAGCCGAACTCGTGCTCTTCGATGCCGAGGAGTTGCGCGCAGCCGAGCAACCCGAGCACGGCGCCGGCGGTCGGGAAACCGCGCCACCGAAAGCCACGGCGGGCACGATGTCTCGTGGCAATGTGCGGCTCGCTCACCCGTCGGGCATTGTAACACCTCGACGCGACGACTTGACCGATCGCTTCACCGTCGGTACTTAGCTGACGAGCGAGGATGGGAGTGTCGAAGTTCGTTGGTCCTCGAGGCGCCGCCCTGTCCTCGAGCTGGGTGCTGTGCCTCGTCCTTTCATGCTCGGACGGAGCGAGCCCGGGCAAGCCACCCGGTGGCGCGGCCGGGCTCGTCGCCCCGGGAAGCGCCGGCTCGAGCGCCGGCGAAGCAGGCGAGGGGGGCGCGCCGTCGGGGAGCGGCGGGTCCAGCGGCGTCGGTGGAGAGCCCGATGACGGCGGCGCCGGGAGCGCGGAGAGTTCGCTCGAAACCTTTGCGCTGCCGAAGCAGGTCATCGACGAAGACGATCTCGCGAGTCTCGCGTTGAGTGGCTTCGATGCGAAGGGCCCGGGGTCTCGGAACCGCCTCAGCGTGGAGGTGGTCGAGCTGCCGGAGCACGGGGAGCTGGAAGTAACTCGTGGCCAGAACCCGCTCGGAACGAACTACCGGCCGCGGCCCGACTTTTTCGGAACGGACGAGCTCGCGTTCGTCGTCACGGATGCCGCCGGCCGTCGCTCTCCGCAGCGCCGGGTGAAAATCGAGGTCCGGCCGGTGAACGACGCGCCGCGCGCGGTCGATGACCGTACCAGCACGAACTTTTTGAACGACGTGGAGATCGATGTCACGGAGAACGACATCGACGCGGAGGGTGACGTACTGATCGTGACGTCCGTGACGCAGCCGTCGAGCGGAACCGTGGAGATCGTGGCGGGGGAGGACCGGAAGGTGCGGTTCACACCTCGCCACCTCGACTCCGGACTCGCGCGCTTCGAGTATACGGTCGCGGACGCGTCCGGCGCGGAGGACACGGGCACGGTCGAGATCGACGTCGGCGACACGGACGTGGTCAGGATCGAGAGTTTCACCGCGGAGCCGAGGGAAATCGTCGCGGGCGCGTCCACGACGCTGAGTTGGATCTCCGAGGCTGCCGAGCGTTGCACGCTCGACGGCGGCGGCGAAACCGGCGGACGAACCTCGGGAACGGTTCAGGTACGGCCGGAAGCGTCCATCCGATACGAGCTCACGTGTGAAGGACCGGGCGGTCGCGTCTCCGATTACGCCGAGGTCATCGTCGTTCGGAGCGACGCGCCGGACGACGACGGCGACGGCCTGCCGAACGACGTGGAAGAGTTGACCGGGACCGACGCCGCCGACGCCGATTTCGACGACGACGGCGTGCCCGACGGCGCCGAGGACGGCAACGCGAACGGCGCGGTCGACGCGGGCGAAACCGATCCACGAACGCCGGACAGCGACGACGACGGATTCTGCGACGGGCTGCGGGCGGACAACGACGGCGACGGCGTCGCTCCGGTGAGCTCGTGTGTCGGGCCGCTGCTCGTGGACGCCGGTGGCGGCGCGGACTGGCCCGACGGATTGAGCTGGGCAACGGCGTTCCGCGACCCTCAGGAAGCCGTCGACGCCGCGGTACCGGGGCGTGACGTCTGGGTGCGTCAGGGACGCTATCGCGCGAAGGCGCCCGTGACGCCCGTCCTCGTGCTGCGCGACGGGATCGAAGTGTACGGCGGGTTCGCGGGCGGCGAGACCTACCGCGCTGCGCGCGACG
>DASXWF010000398.1:0-8240 GCA_036503835.1 Polyangiaceae bacterium
GTCGGCACTCTGCTCGGCACCTGTGACGTGTCGGGCGCCTCGTCTTGGACCACCACCACGTGTCCTGTCAGCGGCGGAAGCGGGCAGCACGACCTGTTTCTGAAGTTCGTCGGCGGCAACGGTGACCTCTTCAAGTTCAACTGGTGGAAGTTCGACGGACCGAACACGGGCGGCACGGGTGGTGCCGGCGGCACGGGCGGCGCCGCGGGTGCTGGTGGCGCAGCGGGGGGATCGGGCGCTGGAACGGGCGGCGCCGCAGGCGGAGACTCGGGCATGGGCGGCGCCGCGGGCTCTGCTGGTGGGTCGCTCGCGGGCAACGGTGGTCGAGGCGGCGGCGGAGGCGAGCCGGCGAGCGGAGGCTCGATGGGCGTGAGCGGCGGCGGCCAGGTGAGTGGCGGCTCGGCGGGTGCGAATGGCGGCAACGCGACGGGAGGCAGCGGCGGCGTGCCAACGAGCGGCTCCGCGGGAACTGCAGGGCGCGGCAACGCCGGCGCGGGGGGCACGCTGACTAACGGCGGCTCCGCGAGCGGCGGTGACGCCGGCGTCACGAATCCAGACGACGACAGCGGCTCTTGCGGGTGCCGCCAGGTGGGGAAAAGCGGCAACCAAGGAGTCGCGCAAAGCGCGTGGCTCGTCGCTGCGTGCGCGCTGCTCGTGCGCCGGCGCCGGGCGCGGTGAGCACCCGAGCACGCTGGCGCTACCCGGCCCCGACTCTCCGCGGACCCCGCGGATCCGATCCTTATCCGGACCGGACCCTGGCGGGACCGCGGCGCTCTCACTGTGCTGCCATACCGCTCAGCACGTGATACATGGTGCAAGGCCTGCTGCTCGCACTATTGGGGACACCGATGGCGGACATGCCCTTTGCACTGTTCGTCGGTCCCCACACCCAGCGTTGGTAGGAGCCGTTTGCCAGGCTGACCGGCGGGTACATTGCCCAAGTTCCTGCGGTCGAGGGACCGTATCCGGATTGTCCGATGATGCCGCCGCTGCAGCTCCAACCGAAGCCGTCATTGCACACGGCAGCGGTCACCCAGTTCTTGGTCTTCCGGGCGCACTGCTGGCTGGCGCTTCGCACGTTGACGTAGGCCTCGATCGGGTCGCCGGCGCAGATGAACGCGTTTCGCTCGAGCTCGTTCGAGATCAAGGAGTGTTTGGAGATCCAGCGGAACGGATTGAGGTCTGGATAGACGTAGTTGGAGCAAGAGGCGACGGGCGGAGCGCCGAGGCTGGTCTTGGGGATGAGCGCGCTCGTCACGCTGGCGTCCGGGCGGCCCAGCAGCTCGGCCTCCAGGGCATGCGACGTGACGAGTGCCTCGTCTGCCGTTTGGTCGGGACCGGCGAAGGCATTGAAGATCTCGAGCATCGTCAGGGGGCCGTTGAATTCCAAAAGGTTACCCACGGGATCGGGCGAGCCCAGAACCCCGAGCTCGTGCATCATGACCGACGGCTCTTCCCCATTCTCGCCGACGATCACGACGCGGTGGAACGTGATCTGGTGGTCGTGGATCTGCACTTCTCCGACCACCTCGGGCATTGCGATCGGCACCGCGGCTTCCGTCGCGGGATCGCTGGACGGGTCCGGACCTGAAATGGGAGTGACCGAGATGACGTCGGTGTCCGCGCCTTGCTGGTCCTGGGAGGGTCCGTCCGAAGCGCTGCACGCGGCCGTGGCGGCGAGGATTGCGAGGCTGCACACGTTCAAAACAGAGCTTTTCATTCCGAAACTTTCCTTTCGATCCGCTCGGCGCGGCGGCGCAGAGCTCCGAACCCCATAAGACGCGACACCGCGTGCGTATTGTATGTTGTTGCGCGTGGCGCGACGTTCGAAGTGTGTCAATAGGGTCAGGTCGACGAGGTCGTACCGTCCGGCGCTCGCATTAGCGCGCGAGCTGGGTGCGTGCGACAGTTGCGCCCGTGAGTTATGACCTGGTCGTCGCCTGCGCGGCGCCGCCGAGCTGGCAGGCGTTGCGCGCTCTGATCGCGCTCGACGATCTGCGCGTGCTTCCGGATGAGCCTGCCGGCGCAGACTGGCCGGAAGGCGAGCTGCGGCTCTGCCGCGTGGGGCGCTCCACTCGGGAGACGGGCGTCGGCTGGAAAGACGGCAAGCTGACCATCGTCGTTCGCGCGCTCGCGTCGCCCGACGACTGCGACCTGGCGTTACGGGTCGCGGCCGCGGCGGCGCGGCTGACGGGCGCGGCCACCATCGAGGCTGACTACTTCGGCCCCATTCCGCCCGGCGAGCTGCGCAACCTGCACACCGCCGATTGGATGCGCGAGCAGGCGCTCTCCGGGACGCGCGTGCTGGCAACGCTCATTGGTGAGGGGCGCAGTCCCATGGGCACGCCGGGACCGAAGCGCACCTGTTACTTCGGTACGCGAACGCTCGCGGAGCTGGAGGCCGCCGGGCCGCCGGAGGCGCTTCCCGACCGCGTGCTCGCGACCCTGCGCCGCGTGCAGTGGGACGTTCCGGCCGACTTTCGCGATGCCGGCGTGTTCGAATCGGGCGGCGACGGCGACGCCCGCGCCCGCAAGACACGGTTCGCCGTCTGGCTGTCGGACGAGAACCTGGTGCTGCCGTGGGTCGACTACGTGGCGTTGCGGGTCAAGGACGGCGAGATCGTGATGGTCCCGTTCGACGCGGTGGCCGGGCTGGCGGGATCGCACGGCACGTTGCTCGATGAATGCCAGCTGCTCGTTCGCGCCTTCAGCGACGAAGAGTGGAAGGCGGTGGTGGCGCGCGCCCGCTCAATCGCGAAGGGCCAGCGAAAATGAGCGACCGCGCTAGTTGCCGTCGCCGTCCGCTTCCCGGCTCGCGGCGAGCAAGCGCTGCGCTTGGTGCCGGCTGATCCCGACCGCCCGCGCGGCCTCGGATAGATTGCCGTGGTGAACGGTCAACGCGTTCTGTAACGCCGAGACTTCACGGCGATGTCGCTCCAGCCAGAGCTGTCGCCGCTTGCTTCCGACCGCCGGAGAGACGCTCGGCGGCGGCGCCGACCCCCCCTGGTTGCCCGGCGTCCGAAGGTCCACGACCTTTTCGAAATGGGCGGCGCCGAGCGCCACGCCGGGGTATTCGAGCGCCAGGCGCTGCGCGACGTTTCTGATCTCGCGGACGTTCAAGGGCCAGTCGTACAGCACCACGGCCTCCGCGAGGCTCGGATCGACGAGAGAGCGCGCGCCGCCCGCGGCCTCGAAGTTCCGCAGAAACAGCCGCAGGGCCTCTTCGCGCCGCTCGCTCATCGGCGGAATCGAGAGGATGGCGCCTCCGATGCGGGCCATCAAATCCTCGCGGAAGAGCCCCGCCGCGACGCGCTCGCTGAGCGGCACCTGCGCCGCCGCCACGAGCCGCACATCGCAGGGACGAGGCGTCGTCGCTCCGAGGGCAGTCACGGCGCCGTCCTCGACGGCACGCAAGAGCTTCGCCTGGTGCACGAGCGCCAGATCCACGATTTCGTCGAGAAATAGCGTGCCACCGTCGGCTGTCGCGAACAATCCGGGCGCCGAGGCACGCGCGTCCGTGAAGGCTCCTCGCACGTGTCCGAACAATTGAGCTTCGGCGAGCGACTCCGTCAGCGCGGCGCAATTCTGAGCGACGAACTTGCCGGTACGCCCGCTGAGCTCGTGAGCGGCACGAGCAAAGACTTCCTTGCCGCAACCGGTGGGCGCCTGCAAGAGCAGCGGCAGCGGGCTCTTGGCCAGCAAACAGAGTCGCTGCCAGAGCTCGCGCGTTCGGGGACCGATCAACACACCCGGCAAGGGCTCGTCGAAAAGGGCCTGTTGCTGCGCCGCGGCGAAGGGAAGTGACGTCACGACTCCGACCCACTCCCCCAGGCGAATCACGTCGCCGTCCTCGAGCCGCGCTTCGCTCACGAGGACGCCGTTGTGGCGAGTTCCGTTGCGACTGCCTTCGTCCCGCAAGCAAAGGAGCGGACCGGAGCACACGATCGACGCATGAATTCGCGACACCATCTCGCCGGGCAGCGGATCGCTCGCGGTCGGATCGCGACCGAACGTCGACCGGCCGGCGGCGAACGAAACGAAGCGCTCCCGAGGAAACACCCACAGGAGCCCGCGACAGAGGGCGGTCTCGAGCGGACGCCGGTCCTCCTCGGGACGCGTCTCGACGTCGTTCGCGCGTGCCGGACTTCCGTTCACGGGCGTGTCGCTCATGGCGCGCGGGCACCGCTCGGCGCCTCGGACAGGTAGGGGCTCTTGGCGATCGATCCCGTCATGAAGGTCCTCGAAGAAGCAGGCGCAGACGGCGCCGCGGGAACTTGGAATGATGCGACGGCCGCGGTCCTCGCCAACGGCGGCAGGGCTTTGCTCGAGCCCTCGGCGACGCGACCGCTGACCGCCGCCTCGGTGCCCTGAACCGAGGGCATCGGCAAACGGCCGGCGGGCGGTTTCGACGAGGGCCGCCGAGGCGACGCGACCGGCGGCGGCGCGACGGACGATGCCGTGAGAGCCGGCAGCTCGACCGGCGGGGATGGATCGGAAGGGATCGGCGGCGTTGCCACGGCATGCCTTCCCGGCGCGAGCGCGGAGCTCGCGGCAGTGCGCGGAGCTTCCGCTTCGTGGCCCCGCCGAACCGCCGCCGTCGCCCCGGCGAGTGCGAGCACGATCGACGCCGCGAGTGGAGCGCTGCGCCAACCGAACCTCCGGCGCGGCGGGCCAGCTCCGGGCTCCGGACGCGTGGCCAGCGCGTCGGGCGGCGAAGCCGAAATGGACGGCATCGGCTCACCGAGGTCCGGCAAGCCGAGGGCGGCGGCGAACTCGGCCACGCCTTCGAAGCGCCGACCCCGGTCTTTCGCGAGCGCCCGATCGACGGCTTCGGTGACGTGGGGAGGGAGCTCGGGCCGATAGCGCGCGAGCGGCGCGTGCGGCTTGTTCAAGATCGCGTACAGGGTCTCGTTGTACGACGCGCCTTCGAACGGCCGCTTTCCAGCCAATGCCTCGTAGACGATGACGCCGAGGGCAAAAACGTCGATCGCCGGCGGGGCGCCGCGCTCCCCACGGGCCTGCTCCGGTGACATGTAGGCCGCCGTACCGAGAACCGCGTCGGTCCTCGTCACCGGCTCCGCCGGACCGTCGGTGGGGCGCGCAATCCCGAAGTCGAGGAGTTTTACGAGCAGGCGACCGTCGGCGTGTCGGGAAAGCATCACGTTTTCGGGCTTCAGGTCCCGATGGACAATCCCGGCGGCGTGAGCGTGGGCGAGGCCGCGACACATCTGAACGACGATCTCGAGGACGCGCGCGAGCCCCCGGATACCGGAACGTTCGAGTTCTGCTCGAAGCGTTCCCCCCTCGATGTACTCGAGCACGAGAAACGGCTGTCCGTCCCTGGTCGAACCGATGTCGAACACACTCACGACGTTCTCGTGAACCAGGCGCGCGAGCACGCTCGCCTCTCGCTCGAAGCGTCGTGCCGCCGTGGGCGTCGGCACCAGATCCCGGCGCAGGAGCTTCACGGCACAACGCCGCCGGAGCGATACGTGCTCGGCCTCGTAGACGGTCCCCATTCCGCCTTGGCCGATCAGCCGGAGCAGTCGATACCTGCCGTCGAGTTCGTTGGGAAGCGGGCGTTCAGCCGGCGTCATCGCACCACCACACCCATTCATTTCGTAGATCTCGCCCATCCTGTCAGCTCATTTCGATCTGCCGGGCTCCGCGCGGTGCGGGCCTTCGGCCGCAGAGCCCAGATTTTCCCATCCATACGCAAGTTTGGCCCTGTTCCACCGCTGTTTGCGACGCCCCGCCGATCGTGTGCTCGGACCGGGGCCGGCGGAGTACTGTTCCGCTCCGATGAAGCTCCGTCGGCCCTGGCGCTCGGCGACTCTGGCGGTCGCGCTCACACTCGGATCAACCGCCGTCCGGGCGAGTCCAGAGGTCGCCCACGAGCACTACCTGCGGGCCATAGCGCTCTTCGACGCGGGCGATCTGCGGGCTGCGAAACGGGAGTTCGAGCTCGCCTTCACGGAGAGTCCGCATCCCATCGTGCTCTATAACCTCGCACGGGTGTGCCTCGACCTCGGCGAGCTCGAGGCGGCGCGCAGCTACGGTGAGCGATTTCTGGCAGCCGCCGGCCCCGATGCTCCGGAGCAGCAACGAGCGGACATCCAGCGCATGCTCGAGGACCTGGCTCCGGGGGCACAGCGCCGTCCCGCCGACAGCCTACGACCCGTGCCGAGCCCCGACAGCCTCATTGCACCGGCCGCGGCGCCTCGCCCCGATCCGCCCGCGGCGCAGAGCGGGGCGAAGCCCACGCTGGCCTGCGCAGGGTGCATCCCGGCGGCGGGGGTCGACGAGCTGCTGGCGGCCGACCGACAGCGCACAGCCGGCATCGTGCTCGGCGCCACCGGGACCGCGCTGTTGATCGCCGGAGTCAGCGTCCTCGTATGGAACGGCGCCCAGGCTCGCGACGCCGAAGCGAAGCTCGACGCGCTCGAACGGGCGGCGCCGCCGGGCGAAGTCAGTAACCAGGAGGAACTGGCGGAAATCCTCGCCTACGAGCGGGCCTTTTCCGAGACCACGGCGGAGCTCGATGCCACGTCGCAATTCAAAATCGCCGGTTGGTCCATGGTCGGCGTCGGCGCGGCGCTGCTCGGAACGGGCGCCGTCCTGGTCCTGACGCGAAAAGGCACTCCGCCCGCTACCCTCTCGCTGCGCGGCGCCGGAGTTTCGCTGAGCGGACACTTTTAGATCATCTCGCGTGGGGGTCGTTCGTTCTCGAGTGACGAACACACGACGGAGTGGTACACGCAGAGGGGAACTCGGGTGACGATGGGAATCGTTCGTTGGCGGACAGTCGTCGGCGGAATCGCCGTGAGCGCGAGCTTGCAGCCAGCCTGTGAGCGCAGCCCGGTGGAACGCTCCACCTATGAGTGGAGTGGGGGGGGCACGACCGGCGCGGCGAGCGGCAGCACGGCGAATCTCGGCGGCGGTGCGAGCGGCGAGAACGATGGTACCGCTGGCAGCGCCGCGGCTTCGGGCGAATCGGGAGCGGGCGCGAGCACGGCGGGGCGTGCACCGTTCGGGACCTCCGGCCGTGGTGAAGGCGGTGAGTCGGGCCGCGCGCCACCGAACGAGGGGAGCGGAGAGGGCGGCGACGCTGCGGGGAAGGGTGGCGATGCCGGCCGAGGCGGCGCAACTGCCGGGACCGGCGGCGCAACTGCCGGGACCGGCGGCGATGCCGGCAAGGGCGGCGATGCCGGCAAGGGCGGCGATGCCGGCAAGGGTGGCGAAACCGCCGGTAGCGCGGGTACTGCGGGGAGCGGTGCCGACACCGGTGGTGCAAGCGGTGCGAGTGGCGCAGCCGGTGCGGGCCCTGTCATCGATCCTTGCGCCGATGCTCCCGATACGGATGAAGACGGCGTCACCGACATTTGCGACGACGACGACGACGACGACGGCTACCGCGACGGCGACGACGAAGCACCCCTCGACCCCACCGCGCCGGGAGGGTTGGTCGCGCCTGGAACGGTCGTGAACGACGCTTGCATCAAAGCCGCTCTCCAGTATCTCGAGGAGCGCGGCTATACGATGCCCATCCACCGCGAGCTGTTCCCACCGAACCTCGACGGGTACTACGTGCGTCCGGAAGGCCAGGGAACGATCCTCGCGGCCACGGACGGGACGGGAGTCGGTCTGTCGACCACGGGCATGGAGGTACGCTTCAAGACTGCCGGGATCGAACGTTTCGCCTCGGCGGTGGTCGACTTCTGGGGGAGGCAGCCCCTGTCCTACGGCAAAGGTTCCAACGCTCGGATTCGCGGCCGCGAGAACGATTTCACCCACTACGGTGCGGGTGGCAGCTACGTTTTGCTCTTCTCCGCGCGGCGAGGCGTGAGCGGCGACTGGCTCAGCGGCTACTACCTCTCCGTCCACGTTCCGAATGGCACCATGCCTCACGCGGAGTGCCCTGCCGGGGCAGGCAAGTTGCGCTTCTCCAACGCACCGGCCACCTTCAAGATCGAGCCGAGCGAGCTCGAATACATGTGCGTCGACGAGAACGAAGGCTACGTCCCGAACGAAGACTGGGAACGGAAGAGTGGCACGGCGTGCGAGTGCACGAGCGACTATGTCGTGACCTGCGCCGTGCCCTAGCCCTGAGTCAGCGCTCGCGACGGTAGTGCATGGCGACCGCGCCGCTGCGGAGCGGCTTCGCCGAGATCAACTCGAGTCGTCGCGTGCTGGGCAGCCTACCCTCGTACAGAGTCGGGCCGTGGCCAGCGATCCTGGGG
>DASXWF010000399.1:0-2316 GCA_036503835.1 Polyangiaceae bacterium
CCTTCAATACTGCGAGTCGAACCGCGGCGGCTCACTTTGGCACGATCGGACCTTTCGCGGGCGCTCCCGCCACTCCCGAGAATTCGGCTGTTTCGCCAGACTTTCAGCTCACGAAAGGACGAAACCATGAATACTCGACCCATCGATCAAGCCCGCCTCGAAGCCGTCGTGACGCGCGCCGTGTCCGACCTCTCTGCCGCCTCCGGTGGCGTGATGGTCAACCTGGGGCACAAGCTCGGCCTCTACAAGGCCATGGCCGGAGCCGGACCGCTCAGCTCGAAGGAAGTCGCCACTCGCTCCGGCTGCGGAGAGCGCTACGTGCGGGAGTGGCTCAACGCGCAAGCCGCAGGCGGCTACGTCGATTATCACGCCGTCAGCGGTACCTACGAGCTTTCACCCGAGCAGGCGCTGGTGCTGGCCGACGAGGAGAGCCCGGTGTTCGTGCCTCCCGCCTGGAACCTGTCGGCCTCCATGTGGGCCGACGAGGAGAAGACCCTGAGCGCGTTTCGTGCGGGCAGGGGCGTCGCGTGGGGCGACCACGACGAGCGCCTGCATTGCGGGGTCGCCGCGTTCTACCGCAACGGTTATCGCGGCAGCCTGGTATCGCAATGGCTGCCGGCGCTGGAAGGCGTCGTCGCGCAGCTCGAGGCCGGCATCACGGTCGCCGACGTGGGCTGCGGGTTCGGCCACTCGACGGTGCTCATGGCCAAGGCGTTCCCGAACTCACGCTTCCGGGGCTTCGACGTCCACCGCGAATCCATCGAAGAGGCGCGCCAGAACGCCGCCGAGGCCGGTGTCGCGGATCGAGTCGCCTTCGACGTCGCGCCGGCCGTCGACTACCCGAACGAGCAATACGGCCTGATCTGTTTCTTCGATTGCTTGCACGACCTCGGCGACCCGGTCGCGGCGGCTCGCTACGCCAAACGCGTGCTCGCTCCCGGCGGCACGCTGCTGCTGGTCGAGCCGTTCGCGCACGATCGCGTCGAGGACAACCTCAACCCGATTGCGCGGATGTACTACGCCGGCTCGACGGTCATCTGCTGCGCGCACGCCATCTCCGAGGGCGGGCAGCTCGTGCTCGGTGCTCAGGCCGGCGAGGCGCAGCTCGCCGAAGTCTGCCGCAAGGCTGGCTTCTCACGCTTCCGTCGCGCCGCCGAGACGCCCTTCAACCTCATTCTGGAGGCTCGGCACTGAGGTCAGCGCAGCTGTTTTCGAACCTTCTTCGTGAAGGTCTGCGTGCACTTTCCGTGGCTGCCTTCGTACTCGATGATCTCGCGAATCAGTCGCGCCTTCACGTCTTCGGAGAGGCCCGAGGCCTTGACCTCGTTCCCGAGCACGTTCCCCTCGTGCGTCGTAGGCCAGGTGGGTTTGGCCTGCGCGCCTGCCTTCTGGTAGCCCTGGTGATGGGACGGCTTCGTCTTCGTGACGTTACGCATCAAGGGTTCATCGACGCGACGCCCCGTTCCGTGACACGCCGGGCAGGTCTTTTCGCCGCCTCCGAACGAGTTCTTGATGCGTCCGTCGCCTCCGCAGACCCGGCAAGATTCAAATTCCACGCCCGCCCGATACGCTGAAACCGCGCCGGCCGCCAGTGCTGCGGTCAGGTTGCCGGCGCGCCGGCGGGGAGGTTGCTCTGGATCTCCTTGAATAGGTCGGCGATCACCTTCTCCATGTAATCCGCGTTGTAAGGGCCGTCGTAGGACTGTCCCCCCGAGGTCGCGCGCGGCGTCGCTTGAACGACCACGCCGTCCGGCGCCTCGCTGACTTCGAGCATCCAGGCGAGGTCGTTGCTGACGGCGACCGCCGTGTTCGCCGAGCCCGACGCGGTGACGACCATCTGCTTCGGCGCGGTCTTGACTTGTCCGGTCGCTTCGTCGCTGACGATGACCTCGTAGCCGAGCGTGCGCAACGCGATCACGGAAGCCTTGACGACTTCAGCGCGCGTTCGCCCCGGGAACGGTCGCTTCCCCAGGGTCTGCACTTCGGCCGCCGTGATGGTTCGGCCACACCCGGCGAGGCTCACGCCGAAAGCGGTCATGGAAACGAAGGCAATCGCAACCAACAGACGTCGCACCATGGCCCGAGCCTAACACGATCGCGGGAGGGCCCGAGAGCGCGGCCCGCGGGGTTTGTACACTTTCCCATTCGGGTAGGGACAGCGTACGAACCAGGCAGGGCGCTCGGATGGGTGCGGCGAGCGCTCGGGGAGGTGGGCGCTTCAGTTCCCGTCGCCGGCGGCCGCACCACCGGCGGGCTCGACTCCCCGCATCAGCACCACGCGGAGCTTGAACTCACCGTCCGGCCCGCGCTTCAGCG
>DASXWF010000400.1:0-7775 GCA_036503835.1 Polyangiaceae bacterium
CGCGAGTGAACGACGGACCGACGCTCCCGCGTCCGGGACAACCGGACGAGTGGAACGTGCGCGCGGAGTGGATGGAGAGCGAGGCGCGGCTCCTCGGCGATCCGCAAGCCCGCTCGCGAGCGCTCGTGGTCGCGAGCGAGATCTGGGCGATCGCCGGCAATCTCGAGCGCGCGCGCCGCGCCGCGCAGGACGCGAGCAGCGCGGGGCGCGCCGTGATGGCCGGCCGCCAGCTGCGCTGGCTCGCCGGCGCCGGCGGGGATTGGAAGACGGTCGCGAGCGCGCTCGAGCTCGAGCTCAGGGGTTCGTCCACGCCCGAGGCCCGCGCTCACGCCGCGTACCTCGACGCCGAGGTGCAGCGCCTCTGCCTCGCCGACGACGCCGCGGCGACCAAGGCGATCGATCTGGTGCTGGCGGCCGATCCCAACGATCCGCGCGCTCACCTCGCCAAGCTGGTTCAAGCGCTCGGCACGACGGCGGCAGCGCCGGCGCTCGAGCTGCCCGACGCGCCCGAGCTCGAAGAGCTGCGGAACGCGATCGGCGACGTCGCGCGACTGCGCGCCGGCAGCGGTGTCGCGGGCGGGCAGGGACCGCTCGCTGCCTTCGCGATCGCGCGCCGGGCCATCGCTCGCGGCGATCGTGCCGCGGCGGCCACCGCTCTCGGCGAAGTCGGCATGGTGGAAGGGCTCGCGGGGGCCGCGAGCTGGCTGTCCGCGGCGCTCCTCTGTCACGACGCGGGAACGCGCGCCGAAGCGGCGGCTCGACTGCGCGCGCTCAGCGACGGCCCGGACGCCGCCCCGGCGCGCCGGGCGCTCGCCGCCCGCGCGCTCGAGCTCGGTGACCCCGCGCTGCTCGGCGCGGCGCTCGAATTCAGCGCCGAAGCCTTCTCGGCCGCCGATCGGCTGGTGCTGCGCGCGCTCACCGATCGCAACCCGGCCGACATCGACATGATGGCCGAGGATGTCGCCGACGAGGAGCACGCGGCGCTGCGAGCCGGGATCCTCGCCGCGTCCGCCCGGCCCACGGCGGAAGCGGGGACCGATGCCTCTCGCGCCGCAGCCGCGCTCGGCAGAGCGCTCGCGCGGAGCCAGGGCGCGGGCAACGAGCTCGACGCGCTCGAGCCGGCCGCGCGCGCGCACGCGGCCGTGGAACCCGGGGCGGTCTCGCGCCTGCTCGCGATCGAGCTGGCCGCGGCCGCGGGGCGCGGCGGAGAAATCGCGGAGGCGCTCGGCAACTGGGGCAAGGGCGCGGCGGACGCGCCGAGCGCGCGCGACCGTGCCGTCGCCCGTGCCCTCGTGCTCGAGCTCAGCGGCGACGACGACGCGGCGCGCGCCGGGTACGAAGAAGCCTCGCTCGCCGACGGCAGCTTCGAGGCCGCGCTGCGCGCGCGCATCGCCGTAATGATGCCCGACGCCGCGAGTGAAGCGCTCGCGACCCTCGCCGATGCCAGCGCCGACCCGGCGCACGCGGCGCTCCTCCTGATCGAGGCGGCGCTGCGAACGGGCCCGCACGATCCCACCCTGGTGGACGAGCGGCTGAAGCGAGCGGCGACCCTGGACCCGACGCTGAGCCTGACGTTTTGCATCGCGGAGCAGCACGCCCGCAGCAGCGGGGACGTCGAACGGCTCGTGGAATGGTTGCGCGCCCGCCGCGAGGTGACGACCGACGACGTCGAACGCGCGCTCGATCTGGTGCGCGAAGCGCTGCTGGTCGCCGACACGGCACCGGACCGCTCGGCCGAGCTGCTCGACGGCGCGATTCAGTCGCACCCGGGCGACGTGGGCCTGCGCGAGCTGCACGAGCGCATGTCTCCGGCCGGAGACGGCGACGCGCGCGGGGTCTGGCGCGAAGCGGCCGCCGAACACGCGACCGAAACCACCCGCCAGCTGCTGCTGATGCAGGCCGCCTTCGAGTACGAGCGCGGCGGCAACCGTGAGGCGGCGGCGCGCATGGCGCGCATGGCGGCCGCGACGGGCGGAGCGCTCGCGGCGCTCACGGCGCAGCGCACGGCCGCCGGCACACCGGAGGCGACGCGCGTGTCCGAGGATTTGCTCGAGCGCGCCCGCGCCGCGACCGAGCCGGGCCCGCAACGCGAGCTCTACGAACAGCTGAGCGACCTCGATCGGGAACGCGGCGACGCGGCGAGCGTCGTGCTCTGGCAGAGCGCCATCCTCGAAGGCTCGCCGGAGTGGCTGCCCGCGCTGCGCCATCTCGAACAGGCGTACGCGAGCGCCGGCCGGGACGAGGAGCTCGAGCCCACCGCCTCCGCGCTGGCCAAGGTGCTGCCGGACGCCGAGGGCATCGCGCACGCGCGCATCGCCGCCCGCCTGCGCCTGAAAGCCGGAGCCTGGAGCGCGCGCCGCGAGCTAGCCGAGCTCGCCGCAGGCCGCGATCCGAAATCACTCTGGGCGTTGCGCTCGCTCGCCGCGCACGCTCGCGCCGCCGACGAGCCGGAGAAGGCGCTCGACGCCTACCGGCGCCTGTTCGATCTCGTCACGCATCCGCTCGACAAGGCGACGCTGGCGCTGCGCGCCGCGGAAGCGGCGGCGCGGCTCGGTCGTTTCGAGGAAGCGAAGACCCTGCTCGAGTCGTGCATCGAGCGCGTTCCCGATCACCTGGTCGGGCTCACCACGCTCTCCGAGGTGCTCGAAGCGCTCCGAGACTTCCCGGGCGCCGCTCGCGCGCTCGAGGTTGCCGCGGAGTCGAGCCAGGTCGACCCGCACCGCGTGGGCGCCTGGCACCAGGCGGCCGTCATGTGGCTCGATCGCGTGGGCGACGTCGAGCGCGGGCGGGCGGCGCTCGAACAGGCGCTCGCGCTCGATCCTTCGCACGAGGACGCGACGGTGCGCCTGCAGAACCTCTTGATCGAAGCCGGCGATCGCGCCTCGCTCGCGAGCTTGCTCGAACGCCGCAGCGAGCTCGCGACCGACCCCGAGGAGCGAGTGGCGCTCGAGGTCCAGCGCGGCAAGCTGCTCGCCGGCGTCGGCGAAAGCGCCGCGGCCAAGAGCGCGCTCACGGCGGCGCTCGACGCGAATCCCGATCACGTGGGCGCCCTCGAAGCGCTCTCCGACCTCTCGCTCGCCGAGGGCGACTGGACCGGCGCCGAGCAGGCGCTGATTCGGCTGGTCCGGCACACGCCCGACCCCGCCCGCCAGATCCAGATCTACAAGAAACTCGGCGACCTCTACGACACGAACCTGCCGAACCCCGAGCGCGCCGACCTCGCCTACCAGGAGGTGCTGAAGCGCGCTCCGGACGACGCTCAGACCGTCGAGCGACTGGTGCAGGTCGCCGGCAAGCTCGGTCAGCGCGAACGCGCGGTCGAGCTCCAGAGCGGCCTCCTCGAACGCGCGACGACCCGCGAGGAGAAGCGCGACCGCACGCTCGCGCTCGCGTCGGTGCTGGAGCAAATCGCGGGCGACAAGAAGCGCGCCGAAGCCCTGTTCGAGAAGGCCAAGAAGGAGTGGCCGCAAGACGTGGCGGTGCTGCGCGCGCTGGTCGAATACCAGCGTCGCGGAGGCGAACAGCGCGTGGCGCAGATGCTCCTCGACCGCGCTGCGACGGACGCGCGCCGCGCGCTCTCGACCGGGCGCTTCGAGCCGAACCAGTTCGAGGTGCTCGGCACGGTCGCCGACTTGCGCGGCTTCGCCGACGCGGCGCTCGTGGCCGACGCGACGCTCGCCGCGCTCGCCGGTCAACCCTTCCCGGTGCACGGCGCGGGCAGCGCCGTGGCCAAGCCCGAGCTCGACGAGTTGCTCGCACCCGAGCTCGTCACGCCCGCCCTGCGTACGCTGCTCGCCAAGAGCGGAGAGGTGCTCGACGGCGCCTACGCGCTCGACCCGCGCACGCTGCGCGCTCATCCCCTCGCAGCGGACGCCACCGACCTCGCGACGCAGGTGAAGGACCTCGCGGAGGCGTTCGGCATCCAGGGGCTCGAGGTGCTGGTCTCACCGGCGCTCGGACCGACCTGCCTGGCGGCGCGCTCGTTCCCGGCTCAGATCGTCTACGGGTCCGCGCTGCTCGAGCGGGGCGACGACGCCAGCCGCTACTTCCTGCTCGTCCGGGCCTTGAAGCTCATTCAGGCTCGCGCCGCGACGCTCGCGCGCACGGTGCCGACCGATCTCGGCCCGGTCGTCGCCGGTTACCTCTCGACGCTCGCCGACTACACCCCGGAGGGCATCGATCCGAAGCGCCTCGGCGAAGCGCAGAAGCGCATCAAGGCCGCCCTCCCGCGTCCCTACCAGGGCGAAGTCCCGATGCTCGCGCTCGAGGTCGTGGGCACACTCGGCGGCCGGGCGAGTCAGCTCGCCACCGCGCTCAATCAATGGGCGACGCGGACGGCCTTCCTCGCCGTCGGCAGCCCGCTCACCGCCATCCGGGCGCTCGCGCTGGCGAGCGGCGCGACGCTGCCGGCGGAGGGCCCGGAACGCCTGCGCTTCATCGCACGCCACGCCGAAGCCCGTGATATCGCGGTCTTCAGCGTGAGCGAGCAGTACGCCGAAGTCCGCAAGCGGCTCGGTGTCGAGGGCTGAGCGCCGCGCGACGCGTCACAGCGGCAGCCGCGCCACCAGGCCGGCTCAGCGCCCGCGGAAGCTGGCGCCCTGATCCTCCGACACCAGGAGCCCGTAGCCTTCGTTCGGGCGGGGAGAGCCGCCGTGGAGCAACAGGCGTCGCCCGATCGCGAGCAGGCGCGTCGGCATGCGCGGGCCGCTCAGCGGGTTTTCCGCGCTGTCGAACGCGACGGAGAGCGGAGTCCAGGTCGTGCCGCCGTCGCGCGAGGAAGTGACGCGGACGACGTGCCCCATCGTGAGCGCGAGCACGGTCGTGCCCCCGATGCGGGCGATGTCGAGCGGGAAGTCGAGCCCGACGCCCGGCGCGAGCTGCGGCGCGGACATGGGCGCGCACACCGTCGCGAACGCGCACTGCCGGAGCTCGGCTCGCTGCGAGCCCTCGGGCCGAACCGCAGCGACGAACCCCCGCTCGTCGCAGGCGACGGCGAGCAGCGACTCCTTCGAGCCCGTGAGCGCAACGGCGACCGGCTCTTGACCCGGCGCGCTCGAGACCAGCTGCATCGCGTCGCCGCTCTCGTGCCGGAGCGAAAAGGCTCGCCCTTCCCCCGCGGGGCAGCGCTCCGCGAGCTCTCGAGCTTCGGCGTCCGGAACCCCTTTCCAGGTCGCGCCGCCGTCGGTGCTGCGCAAGACGGCGAGGTTGGCGCCCTGACCGTGCGCGAGCAGGATGCCGTCGTGCTCGACGCGCGTCGCTCGATAGTAGGCGCGTCCCACGGGTAAGCCGCGACCGCCGGTGGGTGCCGGCGTCCCTGCAGGGTGCTGAGCCTCTCGCGACCCGAGCGACGGCTTCACGAGCTCGGCGTAGCCACGCACGAACGGCCAGGCTGCCCGCGCCTCGCGCGCGACCGCGTCCCCCGTCACCGCGAGATCCGCCAGCGAGTGTTCGGGCTTCGCGTTGCCGCCGTATTCGGTGAAGCTGAAGGCCTTGGCCCGGTGCGCCGAAGTCGCGCTCGCCGAGGCGCCGAGCGCGGTCGCGAACCCCGTGCAGCGCTCGAACGGAGCGTCGCTCAACGCGGACGTGACGAGCCTGCGCCGCAGGAGTTGGCGGAACTCGTCGAGCTGATGCGCGCGCAGCAGCCCGGGGCCGGTCGGTCCGACCATGCAGCGCCCGTAGTCGGCGAGCGCGGTGGCGAGCCCGTGAACCTTCCACGCCGCGCGAGCCCGCGGCTCCAACCAGAAGCCCCCCGCCGCCAACAGCGCGAGGAGCAGCACGTACCGCAGGCGAACCGGCGGCTTCGCCAGCTCCGCCGGGCGAACGACCGGCGCGACGGACTCGCGACCGGAACGCCCCCGGCCCGCGGAACGGCCGCGCGCGGAGGAGCCGCCGCGACCGGAAGTGCTCTCGGCGCCCGAAGAGCCGCTCGGCGGACGCTCGCGACCGCGGCGCAGCTCGACGGTCGGTGCTCGGCGAGCGAGATCACTCGCTAGATAACCTGAATTTGCCCCCCGGCGCGCAGCGGGACTCCGCATCGTCGCCGAAATCTACGGAACGCGAACGGGCCGGCCAAAAAATCAGATCGGCTGCGCAGAACCGCCGCGGGCGCGCCCGCGAAATCAGGGCATGCCGCCGCGCGGCATATCGTCGGTACGAAGGCGCTTGCGACGGCGGCGAGCGGCCTCACTCATCTTCTTGCGACGCTTCACCGACGGCTTCATGTAGTGGCGGCGGCGCTTGAGCTCGCGCAGAATGCCTTCTGCCGCCATCTTGCGCTTGAGGTGCTTGATGGCTCGCTCGATGCCCTTATCGCCAACCTGGACTTCGAGCGGCTTGCACTGAACGGGATCGGTGGGGTTCGCCAAGGGACCGCCTTATTGACACTCTTTCGCCGGAAGGGCAAGCGGGCCTTTACAGGCAGCTTTTCCGAGGAAAGGATGGAGGTATGTCCGACGCCGAGCGCACCCGCCCACTGAACGTGCGAGCCCCGCACGGCGCGCGAACCTTCGAGGTCACCTGGGCGGACGGGCACCGCAGCGCGTATCCACATGAAATCTTGAGGGGATTTTGTCCGTGCGCCAGCTGTCAGGGCCATTCGGGGACGATTCGTTTCGTGCCCGGAGTGGATTTGGAGCTGCGCGAGATCGAGCAGGTCGGAAACTACGCGCTCGGGCTGACCTGGGCCGACGGCCACAGCTCGGGGATCTACTCGTTCCACTACCTCCGAACGCTCGGGGATCTCATCGACCAGAAAGGCGCCGAGGGGGTCAAGGCGCTCGGAGAGCTGCCGCGCACATGACGGACCCGGCGGCGGCGAGTGCGGCGCCTTCCCGGCAGCGCATTGCCGTCGTCACGACCTCGTACCCGACGCATCCCGACGATCCGAGCGGGCACTTCGTGCACGCGGAGGTGGACGCGTTGCGCGCCGAGGGGCACGAGGTCGCCGTACTGGCGCCGGTGCCGGAGCACGGCCGGGGGCGGGACATGCCGGGCGTACGCTGGCTCGCGGGCGGCACGGCGTTCGGAGCACCCGGAGCGCTGCCGCGCCTGCTCGCCCGACCGCTGCGAGCCGGCCCGGGCGCAGCGCGCTTCGTGTGGGAAGCACGGCGAGCGCTCGAGCGCCTCGCGCCGGATCGCATCGTCGCTCACTTTCTCCTACCTTGTGCGTGGCCGATTGCCGTACCGCGGAGCGGAGTCCGAGCGCTCGAAGCGGTGGCTCACGGTTCGGACGTGCGACTGGTCTCGCGCTTGCCTCGCCGACTCAGGGCGGCCATCGCGAAGAGCCTCGCGGGAGCGGACGTGCGCTGCGTCTCGGAAGAACTCCGGCAGGAGCTCGCCGCCGCGTTGGGCGGAGCGCTGAGCATCCGCGTCGCCCCGAGTCCGCTCGTGCTTCCGATCCGCGCGAGTCGGGCGGAAGCGCGCGCGGCGCTCGGCGTGCCAGCGAGCGAGCGGCTCATCGTGATCGTCGGGCGCCTGGTCCGCCAAAAGCGCATCGACGCGGCGCTGCGGGCCGCGCGGACCATCCCCGACGCCAAGGCGCTGGTGATCGGCGACGGCCCCGAGCGGCGCGCTCTCGAGCTGGCCTTTCCGGAGGCGACCTTCGTCGGGCACGAGCCGCGCAGCCGCGCGCTCACCTGGATTGCCGCCGCGGATCTGCTGCTCTCCGCATCACGGCAGGAGGGCGCGCCCTCGGTGGTGCGCGAAGCCCGCGCCCTCGGCACGCCGGTGCTCGCCGTCGCCGCCGGCGATCTCGAAGCATGGAGTCGTGACGATCC
>DASXWF010000401.1:0-2163 GCA_036503835.1 Polyangiaceae bacterium
ACGGCGCGGGCCTCTCGAAGCAGCTGCGCGACGCGCGCCAGAAGCAGAACGGCTGCGTGCTGTTCGGCTATCGCGTCGACGATCCCGAGCGTTACGGCGTTGCCGAGCTCGACGCCGGCGGCAAAGTGCTCAGCATCGAGGAGAAGCCGCAGCGCCCGAAGTCGCAGATCGCGGTGACGGGACTCTACTTCTACGACGATCAGGTGACCGCCATCGCGAAGGGCCTCAAGCCGTCCGCGCGCGGCGAGCTCGAGATCACGGACCTCAACAACACGTACGTGCGGCAGGGCAAGGCGCACCTCGAGCTCATGGGGCGCGGCATGGCCTGGCTCGACACCGGCACGCCGAACAGCCTGCTCGAAGCCGCGCAGTTCGTGGGCGTGCTGCAGAGCCGGCAGGGCACCAGCATCGCCTGCATCGAGGAGATCGCCTACCGCATGCGCTACATCGACGAGGCTCAGCTCGAGCGCCTGGCCGCCGCTCTCGGCAAGAGCCAGTACGGAAACTACCTGCGGGAAGTGCTGTCCGAGCGCGCCTGAGCGCCGGTCGAGGAGCCATCGTGGAAGTCACTGCGCTGCCGCTCGCGGGTCTCCTGCTCTTGAAGCCCAAGGTCTTCCGCGACGCGCGGGGGTTCTTCGTCGAGACCTACAACCAGGTCCGCTATCGTGAGGCGGGCGTCGCGCCCGAGTTCGTGCAGGACAACCACTCGTTGTCCGGGCAGGGAACGCTGCGCGGTCTGCACTACCAGTCGAGCCCCGGGCAGGCGAAGCTCATCCGCGTCGCGCGCGGCAGGATCTTCGACGTCGCGGTCGACATCCGTCCGGATTCGCCGACCTTCGGCCGCTGGCATGGGGTGTACCTCGACGCGGAAGAGCACCTGCAGCTCTTCGTCCCCGTCGGCTTCGCGCACGGGTTCTGCATCGTGAGCGAGTCGGCGGAGGTCCTGTACAAGGTTTCGAACGTGTACGATCCCAAGACCGAGACCGGATTTCGCTGGAACGACCCCGACGTCGGCGTCGAGTGGCCGATCGGAGAGCCGCTGCTCTCGAAGCGCGACCAGGAAGCCGAGAGCTTCGCCGAGTACGCGAAGCGGGTGAGAAAATCATGACGACCAGCGCCGTGCTGCGTGAGCCGCGTTCCTTGCTCGTGACGGGAGGCTCCGGGTTCATCGGTTCCGCCTTCTTGCGGTACCTGTTCGGGCCCGCCGGCTACGCAGGCCGCATCACGAACCTCGACCTCCTGACCTACGCCGGAAATCAGGAGAACCTCGCGAGCCTCGCCGGGAACGACCGCTATCGCTTCGTCCAGGGCGACATCGCCGATCTCGAGCTCGTGACGCGCATCGTGGCGGAAGACGGCATCGACGCCATCGTGCACTTCGCGGCCGAGTCACACGTCGATCGCAGCATCGTCACGCCGGGCGCGTTCATCGAGACCAACGTCGTCGGCACGTTCCGGTTGCTCGAGGCGGTGCGCAAGCAGCGCCACGTCCATTTCCATCACGTCTCGACCGACGAAGTGTTCGGCTCGCTCGGCCCGACCGGCGCCTTCCGCGAGGACACGGCGTACCAGCCGAACTCGCCCTACTCGGCCTCGAAGGCCGGCTCCGATCACCTGGTGCGCGCCTACGCGCACACCTACGGGCTTTCGACGACGATCTCGAACTGCAGCAACAACTACGGGCCGTATCAGTTCCCCGAGAAGCTGATCCCGCTCATGATCCTGAACCTGTGCGAAGGCAAGGCGCTGCCCGTCTACGGCGACGGGCTCAACGTGCGCGACTGGCTGTACGTGGACGACCACGCGGAGGCCATCTGGTCGATCGTGCGCTCGGGTCGCGCGGGAGAGACGTACAACGTCGGCGGCGAGGGCGAGCGCACCAACCTCGACATCATCCACCTCCTGATCGCGGAGGTCGCGAAGGCCGCCGGGAAATCCGCCGCGGAGCTCGAGAAGCTCATCACCTTCGTGAAGGATCGACCGGGCCACGATCGCCGCTACGCCATCGATTTCACCAAGATCAAGAGCGAGCTCGGCTGGGCGCCGCGCCACGACCTCGGCAAAGGCCTCGCCGACACGGTCCGCTGGTACGTCGAGAACCCCGGCTGGATCGAGCGCGTGCGCACGGGCGCCTACCGCGAGTGGATGCAGACGAACTACGCG
>DASXWF010000402.1:0-2469 GCA_036503835.1 Polyangiaceae bacterium
AAGGAGGAGCTCGCCGCCGAAGACATCACGGGCGAGATCTTCGAGGACGACGAGGACGACGACCGCAAGACGCTGATCATTCCGGCGCCGCGCTGATGGGCTCTCCGCTCGCGACCGTCACGCTCGCCTCGGCGTTCGTGCTCCTGCTTTGCGGTTGCCGTTCGAAGGCGGCGCCGGCGCCCGCGGCGAGCGCGACCATCACGAGCGCACGCGTCCCGAGCACGGCGCGCCCGAGCGCCGTCGCCTCGAGCAAGCCCCGCGCCCCGGCCGGCTGTCGCGTCATCGGCGTGCGCGGCGCCGCTCAGGCGAAGGAGAGCGCGGCGTTCGACGGCCGCTTCTTCGGCGGTCCCGACTGGGTCGACGTGCCGGCGGATCTCGAGCTGTCCCTGCGGCACACCGAAACCTCGCGCGAGTTCGAGCTGCACGGACCCGGACGGTTTCGACCCTGCGCGGCGGGAGCCGAGGCGGTGCTGGTCGCGCGCGGCAAGGTCGAGACGTCGACGGGCTCGGGCGTGCGCGCCGGCGCCGAGGTACTGCTCGGCACTCCGTTCGCGGCCGTGCACTATTCGGAGGCGAAGCTCACCCTCGAGGTCGCCGATCGCAAGCTCTCGCTCCGCGTCGAATCGGGGAGCGCCGTCGTCGAGAGGACCGGCGGCGAGGTGCCGAAAGGTGTGAGCGGTCCGAACGGCAAGCTCGACCTCTCCGGAACCGCCGCCCCGGGGGAGCTCGTCAGGGCATGCGTGGAGGCTCGCGCCGCCACGGAGAGCCCGCTGCCCTCCCCCTCCGTCCAACGGCCGAATCTCGGCGCTTGGGCCGTGATCCAGCTCAAGGCGAGAAGGTCGGAGCGCTTCGCTTGCGCGCAGGCGGAAGCCGCCGTCGGGCGCCTCGCGGGGGCCGAACAATCCCGGCTATCCGGCCTGCTGGATGGTGCCGAGACGCCGGCCCGCCCGACGGGAAGCGCGGGAAAGTGATGTTTCGTTGACAGTTTCCGCCGGGCGCCGCTAGCGTCCGCACGACGGGCTACTGCATGGGCATACGATCGTTCGAACTTCGTGCGTGCGGACCGCGTGCCGCCCTCGGCGTGCTCACCGCGGCCCTCGCGACCGGCTGGAGCCCGGAGGCCCACGCCGACGAGCCCCGCAAGGCCACGGAGCCGTCGGTCCTCCGCGAGCCGACCGAGATTGTCCAGGTGGCGGACGCGTTCGACGACGACGACCTCTTCGACCTGCACCTGTCGCTCGGCTACCAGCACACCTGGAAAAACGCCAAGATTTACCGCGAGACGGCGATCGCGCAGAGCGGGCTTTCGGGCGGAGGCTTCACCGCTTCGAACATGAGCGTGGGAAGCTACTCGCAATCCACGGCACGCCTGAATACTCGGGCGGACATCGGTATCTACAAGGACATCGCGCTCGTGATCAGGATGCCCGTCGTCCTCTCGGACGATCGCGAGATCAAGCCCGAGGGCGGCGGCGAGCCGAGCATCGTGCTGGCGGGCGCGCCCGGCGAGCAGCTGTTCGCGCTGCCCTTCAAGTCGCCGTCTCGCAGCGGCATCGAGTACCTGGCGCTCGGCATGGATTTCGGCCTGATGAACCAGGCTCGCAATCCCACCAAGCCCACGTGGATCCTCGGCGGCGAGGTGCGCATCAACGTGTCCGAGCCGATGCACGCCTGCAACGACAGCGCGGGCTACCAGCAGGGCCTGAATCAGCGCCCCCCGACCGGGGAAAGCCAGGTGGGCTGCGCCTACCCTCACGACATCGATCGCGACGGCCGCGCCGGAGAGACGCAATTCAAGGACCAGGAGACGGGCGTACAGCTCGACGAGGGGCCGAGCGGCACGCGCAAGCCGGGCGTCAGCCGCGGCACGACCGGCCTCGCGTTTCACACCTACCTGTCGCGGCGCGTGAAGTACATCGAGCCCTACGGCGGCTTCGACGTGCTCTTCGAGTTTCCGACGAGCGCGAGCGACTACCAGCAGACGGACCTGCGCGGCTCGCTCGTCAATCACCCGCCGCTGCGCGGCACCATGATGGTGGGCATCGCGGTCATGCCGTGGGAGATCCGCGACGCGTTCCAGCGGCTGACCATCGACGGTCGCTTCACCGGGACCTACGTCTCGGAGGGGCGCGACTACAGCGAGCTCTTCGACGCGCTCGGCTCGAGCGACGCACCGTCGATGCGCTACCCGAACTTCTCCGACTACAAGCAGAACCCGACCGCGAGCGCCGATCGCTACCCCTCGGTGGTCGATCCCGCGTCGCAGAAGGTCTACTTCACGGGCCTCACCGACGTGCAGCAGCACGGCGAGTACACGTTCCAGATCTCCGCGACGTACCAGGCCGGCGAGTACGTGAAGTTCAACGTCGGCGGCTCCTACTCGCTGATCCAGGGCCATTTCATCAGCTTCGACCAGGCGTGCAACCCGAACTTCGACAACAATCCGGCGCAGGCGGGCCCCTGCCGCAC
>DASXWF010000403.1:0-7078 GCA_036503835.1 Polyangiaceae bacterium
TCCAGGAATCGGCTCCTCTGGAGCTCCCATCGGAAATCTGTCGGAGTAGTGCTCGAGCGCCAGCGGAACCGCGGTGTTCCCGGCGCCACCGGCGTGGCCGCCCGCCCACATTTTCGGCGCGAGGCCGATGATTTGCGCCCGTTTTCAGCTTGGTCCGGCGCTTGCTCCAGCAGAGGGTGCCCGGCGCGTTCCGGGCGGAGGACACAAGGCTTCATGGACCGGATTCAGAACTCGCCCCTGGTTTCGCTCGTCGCGCTCGCCGTTGCTTGCTTCTCGACCGGCTTCTCGCTGACCGCGGCGGCGTACATCGGTCGCGCGCAGCGTCCCGCCGTCGAGCCCGCGAGCGCCACGGCGCACACCGCGAACACGGCCCTCTCGCAAGGCCGCACCTGTGACCAACGGGTCGCGACACGCTAAGCAGCGCGTCCCGAAGCTCGAAGGCATCGAGCTAGCTCACGTATTCTCGTGCAGCTTCGTCCAGGCGAACGAACGTGAAATCGAACTTTCGCAAGAGCTCCACGGCCGCCGTCAGCGCCGCGAGCTTTCGGGCCAGCGGCAGGCGCGCGTCGGGCTGGTACGGCGCGAGCGGCGCGACGTCGTCGTCTCGGCCCAGGAAATCGATGCCGTGCAGTTCGAGGTTCACGAACGGCTCGACGAGGAGCGTTCTCGTGAGCAGCCGCGTCGCGTCGGCCCCGGCGAGCACGAGCGTCGTCCCGATGAACGGCAAGCGCGCGCCGGGCGTCACCTGGACGGGCAGCTCGAGCAGGCGATCGCCTGGACACCAGTAGGGCTTGCCCGCGCGGTAGGGTCGCGTCGGCGCGAGCAGGACGCTCGAGCTGCCGCGCACCGAGCGTGACGTCCTGCCACGCAGACGCATCCCAAGAAGCTTGGCGGCCTTCGCCAGGTAATACGGGGGGCACGGAAACACGGAGGAGTCGTAGGCGACGCCCGCCGCGCAGAGGACGTCGATGAGCTCGTCGTTCACGAGGTAGCCGGGCGCGCGGAACCCCGAGGGACGCGTGCCGGTCGCGCGCTCGATCGCCGCGGCGCCGGCCTCCACCTCGCGCGCCATTTCGCGCCGCTCGCGCAGCGTGAGATCATAGTGGTGCGAATACGAATGATTGCCGACTTCGTGCCCCGCCTCGCAGGCGCGGCGCAGCGACGCGGCGTTCGCCGGGCGCTCGAGGTCGCTGCCGATGGCGAAGAAGGTGAGCGGGACGCCTTCGGCGCGCGCCCACTCGAGGGCGCGCGGCAGCGCGGCGTCGTAGACGCCGTGCAGGCCGCGCGCCGGCTCGGCCAAGCCGTGGATCCGGTAGTACTGATGAAGTTCGTCGAGGTCGATCGAGACGCTCGCGAGCCTCATCCCCCGGCCATCTTCGCGACCTCGGCCGCGAAGTCTTCACCCGTCGGCTTGTCGATGCCTTCGCCGCGCTCGAAGCGCACGAAGCGCACGAGCGCGACCTGCGTGCCGAGCTCTTTACCGAGCTCCGCGCGCAGCTGCTCCACGCTCTTTTCCGCCTCGAGCACGCTCTGCTGCTCGAGCAGACAGACTTCCTTCAGCCACTTGGCGATCTTGCCCTCGATGATCTTCGGGCGCGCCTTCTCGGGCTTGCCTTCCTCGGCGAGCTGCGCCTCGAAGATCTGCGCCTGCTTCTGCTTGGCCTCCTCGGGAACCTCGGAAGCGGCGAGAAAGACGGGCGCCATCGCGGCGATCTGCATGGCGGAGTCGTCGACGAACTTCTCGAAGGCGGGCGCCTTGGCCGCGGCGTCGGTGCCGGCGCGAGCGCCGATCAACACGCCGACCTTGCCGCCCATGTGGACGTAGGCGTGCGCCTTGCCGGGGCCGTCGATCGCGATGCGATCCCAGCGCCGCACGGTGATGTTCTCACCGAGCTTGCCGACGAGCGCCTGGCGCGTCTCCTCGATCGTGGCCGAACCGCCCGGCAGCTTCTCCGCGCCGAGGTCGGCGCCGGTCTTCGCGCCGAGCGCCGCCTGCGCGACCTTCTGCGTGAAGTCCAAGAACTCCTGGTTGCGGGCGGCGAAGTCGGTCTGGATGTTGACCTCGACCAGCACGCCGGACTTGGCGTCCGGAGCGACGAGCGCGACGACCACACCTTCTGTGGCGATCGCGCCGGCGCGCTTCGCGCTCTTGGCGAGACCCTTCTTCAGGATGATCTCGACGGCCTTTTCCATGTCGCCGCCGGCCTCGACGAGGGCGGCCCGACAGTCGTTGAGCCCCGCCTGCGTGCGGTCGCGGAGCTCCTTCACCTGCTGCATGTTGACCTGAGTCATGGCGCTCCTCAGCTCTCGGCTTCCGCCACGCGTCCGCCGCGCGGAGCGTAGATGACCTGGGTTTCGATGCCGCCGCGCGGGCCGCCGCCACCGCCGCCGCCTTCGCGATCACCCTGATGCTGGTGCTCGCGGCGTCGGGCCATGCCGTAGGTGCACGCGTCGGCGATCGCGCCGGTCACGAGCCGCACCGAGCGGATGGCGTCGTCGTTGCCCGGGATCACGTAGTCCACGAGATCCGGATCGCAGTTCGTGTCGGTGATGGCGATGATCGGCACGCGCAGCTTGCGCGCCTCGCTCACCGCGATCGCTTCCTGCGCGGGGTCGATCACGAACACCGCCTGCGGCAGCTGGCCCATGCCCTTGAGGCCGCCGATGTACTTCTCGAGGCGCGCGCGCTCCTTCTCGAGCTGCACGACCTCCTTCTTCGGCAGCTGCTCGTGCGTGCCGTCCTCGCGCATGCGCTCGAGCGTCCGCAGCCGGTCGAGGCCGCCCTTGATGGTGCGGAAGTTCGTGAGCGTGCCGCCGAGCCAGCGGTTCGTGACGAAGAACATGCCGGCGCGGCGTGCCTCTTCCTGCACGATTTCCTGCGCCTGGCGCTTCGTGCCGACGAACAGCACCGAGCCGCCGCGCGCGACCGTGTCGGCGATGAAATCGAACGCGCGCTTGAACAGGCGCGCCGTCTGGTCGAGATCGACGATGTGGATGCCGCTGCGCGCGCCGTAGATGTACGGGCGCATCTTCGGGTTCCAGCGCTTGGTCTGGTGTCCGAAGTGGACGCCGGCTTCGAACAGCTCGCGCACGCCGAGGGGTTCGGACGGGTCGCGTTGCTTCGGGTTCGAGCCTTCGAAAGAGGGGTTCTGGGCCTGCGCCGTGTCGACGCTTTGAGAAACTTCAGCCATTTTTGCGCTACTCCTTTCGGTTTTGCCTCCACCCCGCCGCGGGCAAGCCAACAGTTTTTGCTGCCAGCACCGAACCCGACGGACGCGCTAGGGGTGTGTGGTGTAGTCCCCCCGGGGGATCCGTGGGGGGCGGAACCCTACGCTACGGATTGGGTCTCGGCAACCCGCTTTGCAGAGCCACGGATTTGCCGGTTTTCGGGGGTGAAGCAGGGTTTTGGACCGGGCAAGCACCCGAACGCCCTCCGCTCGGGGATGGGTGGCGGACGAGAACGCTCGCGAGCACCGAACCGAGCGCCGCCAGGAGGACCGCGCCGAAGACGGCGAGCCTCGCGCGGCCCTGCGGCGCCGGGCGCGAAATGGGGATCGGCGCGAGCGTTTGGGCGCGCGGGCTCACCGGAACGTGGGAGGGCGTCTCCTCGCGGCTGCCTCGCCGCGGCACGAGCGCGGAGAGTGCTTCGGTGCGCGTCAGGGTCGGCGCGAAGACCGCCGTGCCGTTCGGGCCGAATGTACCGTAAATCAAGGTCCGCTCGCGGTCGGACGTGTCCTCCGGCGGCGGTAGCTCGAAGCGGCTGGTGACGGCGGCGTAGTCGCCGTGCGCGGTCGGTCCGTCCAGGTCGTCCGCGTCCGAGTAGCGTCGCAACACCGCGCGCAGGGCCGCAGCCGCCGCGAGCGCCGTGGGCGGCCGGACGCGCCGATCCTTCGAGAGCAACGACCCCACGACCTCGTCCAGCTCGCGGGTCACGCCCGGCGCGAGCGCGCTCGGGGCCGGTGCCGCTCGACCAATCTGAGCGAGCAAGAGCTGGTTCGGATCGCGCGCGTCGTCGAACGGCCCGCGACCGGTGATGGCCTCGAACAGCACGAGACCCAGCGCATAGAGATCGCTCCGGCCGTCCACCCCCTCCCCGCTCGCCTGCTCGGGCGACATGTAGCGAGGCGTGCCGATCGCCACGCCCCGCGCCGTGATGGCGGCGGCGCAGATCGCCACCTTGGCGATGCCGAAGTCGAGGATCTTGGCGTGGCCCCCGGCGATCAAAAAGACGTTCTGCGGCTTGATGTCCCGATGCACCACGCCGATCTCGTGCGCCGCCGCCAGCCCGTCCAGAACACCGGTACCGATGCGCAACGCCTCGACCACGCTGAGCCGCCCCAGCCGCCGTAGCCGCGCCCCGAGCGTCTCGCCCTCGAGCCGCTCCATCACGAAGTACGGAACCCGCGCGCTCGTCATGCCCGCGTCCGTGACCGCGACGATGTTCGGATGCTCGAGCCGCCCGAGAGCACGCTGCTCGTTGCGCAGGCGCGCCACCAGATCGTCGCGCAGCGCGAGATCGCTCAACAACGCCTTCAGGACGAAGCGCTTCCCGAGCTCGACGTGCTCGACGCCGTACACCGACCCCATGCCGCCGGCGCCGAGCAAGCCGAGCACGCGGTAGCGGGTCCCCGGGATGACCGCCCCGACCCTGAACTCCGAACCTGTGTGTTCGCGGTCCATGCTGGCATTCCTTCGGGTCGCGCCGCGCCGGAGTTGCTCGAAAAAACCGGCCTGAACGGATGTACCCGGACGCCCGCTTCCCTCTCTCGCGTCGAGAATGGTAGAGGCCTGGCCGTCATGGCCATCACGCGGGAAACGGTGATCCACGTGGCGCGGCTCGCCCGGCTCGAGCTCGCCGACGAAGAGGTTTCGCGCCTGCAGCGCGACCTCGGCAACATACTGGGGCACGTCGAGCAGCTGGCGAACCTCGCGACGGAGGGCGTACCGGAAACGGCGAGCGTGGCTGCCGACCGGGCCCCGCTGCGCGCCGACGCCGCGGTCATCGGGCTCGACCAGGAGGCCGCCCTCGGCGAGGCGCCCAGAAAGGCGGCCGGCTCCTTCGCGGTGCCCGGCTTCGTGGACGAATGACGACCGAGCTTCTCGACCTCAGCATCACCGAGCTCGCCGACCGCGTGGCGCGCGGCGATTGTTCGGCGGCCGAAGTCGCGCGCGCCGCGCTCGCGCGCATCGAGGAGAAACGCGATCTCAACGCGTTCCTCTCCGTGAGCGACACGGCAGTGCTCGCCGCCGCCGACGCCGTCGACGCGCGACGCAAGCGCGGCGAGCCGCTCGGCCCGCTCGCGGGCGTGCCGATCGCGATCAAAGACGCGCTCTGCACGACCGACGCTCCGACCACCTGCGGCTCGCGCATTCTGACCCGCCGCGGACCCGACGGCCGCCCCGGCAATCCGAGCTCGGGCTGGCGTGCGCCGTACGACGCGACCGCGGTCGCCCGGCTGCGCGACGCAGGCGCGCTGCTCGTCGGCAAGACGAACATGGACGAATTTGCCATGGGCTCGTCCGGCGAGAACTCCGCGTTCGGTCCCGCCCGCAATCCCGCCGATCCCACCCGCACCCCCGGCGGCTCGTCGAGCGGCAGCGCCGTCGCGGTCGCGGGCGGCATGGCGCTGGGATCGCTCGGCAGCGACACCGGCGGTTCCATCCGCCAGCCGGCTGCGCTCTGCGGCATCGTCGGCGTGAAGCCGAGCTACGGTCGCGTCTCGCGCTACGGCCTCGTCGCGTTCGCCTCGAGCCTCGACCAGATTGGCCCCTTCGCGAAGGACACCCGCAGCGCGGCGCGCGTCCTCGAAGCGATCGCGGGCAGCGACGCGCGGGACTCGACCTGCTCCGAGCGCCCCGTCGGCGCGTACGCTGCGGCCTGCGAAAAGGACGTGCGCCCGCTGCGCATCGGCGTACCGGAGGAGTATTTCGCCGAGGGGCTCGACGCGGAGGTCGCGCGCGCGGTGCGCGACGCGGTGGCGAAGCTCGAGCGCGAGGGCTGCACGATCAAGCCCGTGAAGCTGCCCCACACGGATTACGGCGTCGCGACGTACTACATCGTCGCCACCGCCGAAGCGTCGAGCAACCTCGCGCGCTTCGACGGCGTGCGCTTCGGCCTGCGCATCGAGCCCGAGCGCGGCAGCCTCGACGCCATGTACGGCGCGACGCGCGACGCGGGCTTCGGCGCCGAAGTGAAGCGGCGCATCCTGCTCGGCACGTACGTTCTCAGCGCCGGCTACTACGACGCGTACTACCGCAAGGCGCAGCAAGCGCGGACGCTGATCCGGCGCGACTTCGACGCCGCGTTCGCGGACGTCGATCTGATCGCGACGCCCACCAGCCCGACGCCGGCCTTTCGCCTCGGCGAGAAGGTCGACGACCCGCTCGCGATGTATCTCGGCGACGTGTACACGTTGCCGGCGAGCCTCGCGGGCATCGCGGGGATCAGCGTTCCCTGCGGGACGACGGCGGTGCGCCCGGATCGGCCGGCTCTGCCGATCGGCCTCCAGCTGCTCGCGCCGGCTTTCGCGGAGGAACGGCTCTTCACCGCCGCCGCGGCGGTCGAGCGACTCTGCGCACAGTGACGCTTCCGCCCGTCGATACCGCGCTCCTTCGCTTCGAACCACTCGGAAGCGAGCACGTTCCCGCCCTGGCCGCGCTCTTCGAGCGCCACGAATCCGCCTGCTACTGCCGCTACTGGCACTTCGCCGGCGACAAGAACGAGTGGCAGGCCCGGCTCGCGTTCGAGCCCGAGCAGAACCGCGCCGAGCTGCGCGACCGCGCCGCGCGTCCCGGCCTTGCCGGGGTCGTCGCGCTCGCAGCCGAGGACGTCGTCGGCTGGATGAAGCTCGAGCGAGCTTCGGCGGTCCCCAAGATCTATGCGCAACGGCCTTATCGCGCCCTCCCTTGCTTCGGCGGGCCGCGCGAGGACGTGTGGACCGCCGGCTGCTTCCTCGTTGACCAGCAGGTCCGGCGGCGCGGTGTGGCCAGATCGCTCCTGCGCGCGGGGATCGAGCTGGCTCGAGCCGCCGGGGCTCATGCCATCGAGGCCTTCCCCCGGCGCGCCGAGGACCTTCGG
>DASXWF010000404.1:0-1906 GCA_036503835.1 Polyangiaceae bacterium
GGGGATCGTGTGCACCGCGTGGCTGGTGGCCTGCGGAGGGGATGACTTTGCGGCGCGCGGTGCGCAGGCTGGGGCAGCGGGGAGCGAGGTCGCCGGCACTGCTGGGACTGGCGGCGGCGGATCGGCGGCCGGGACTGGGGGAGCCGGGGCTCCGTCGGTCGCTGGCGGGTCTGCAGGTGGCGCGCCGGGGGATTCGGGCGCGGGCGGGGAGATCGGGGCGTCCGCTGGTGCGGGTGGCGAGGCGCCAGGGTGCGAAGCTCAGATGCTCTGCGACGTAGAGGCGCGCTGCGACGGAGCCTGTCTCGGGTCCTGCTCCGGACGCTGCGACGCCACCGCCGAGGACGGCTCGTGCGCCGGCTCCTGCACTGGTGATTGCCTGGGCGCCTGCGTGAGCTCGACCGATGCCTGCGCCGAGTTCTGCGGAGGTGACTGTCTCGAGTTTGCTTCCGGCACGATCTGCCGCTAACCGGTGTGCGACTCGGCAACGAGCTTCCACTCGCCGCTGTCGAAAACCCACTTGCCGTAGATCCTGGCGTCACCGACGTTCCAGGTGAAATCCTGGGAACCGTTGTTCGAGTTCACCCGTGCGTTCGCATCCAGCGCAGTCGTGTACTCGGCAGACACGAACTCCATGACATCGCCGTCGACGGCATCGGTCGTGGAAAGCGGATAGTTGCGCTGTGTACTCAGATCGACCGGGATGAAGAAGAAGTTTCCGTCGGCGATCGAGATGGTCGTGTCCGCGTCGGGGAGCGTCATCGTGCGGAGCGCCACGCGCCCGTTCCCCGAGAACCGGATCTGCCCGACGACAAGCGCATTGATATCGAGCTCATCCGAAGAGCTCGACCCGATCGTCGTGTTCCCGCTGACACTCAGATCCCCCGCGACGTGCGCGTCGTCGCTGACGGTCAGGTCGCCCGTGACCGTCGCGTTGCCGGAGACCGCAAGATCGCCGCCGATGCTCGCGTCGTCGCCAACCGTCAGATCGTCCGTGGCGATCAGGTCCGCGGCCGTGACGCTCCCTGTGCACGACACGTTCCCGATGAGGGAGCTCGTGCCGACGACCTGAACGTTCGAGCTGAAGACCGCGGCGCCAGTCGCGAGGAACGTCGTGCACTGGAACGCCGAGACACTCATCGAGCTCGCGGTGAACGGACCTGTGACGTTGAGGCCTTTGCCGCCGACGTTTATCGCGGAACTCGGCGAGTACGTGCCGCCGCCTACGCCGTCGATCGCGTCGGCGGTCTTGGCATCGATGTCCTCCATCTGCACGGAGGTGAGCAGCTCGCCGAAGGCCCAGCCACCAGGCTTGGTTAGTGTGAACGCCAATTCGTCCTCAGCTCGGGGTCATGCCCGTCAAATCAAGTCGCGAAACGTCCAGAAAGAATCCGGGCTCGGTCAACCAGTGCGTCCAGCCGAAAGACATGGTGGCCGGCAAGATGCGGTCTAGGTGCTGGAACATTGCGACGTTCACCGTTCGGAGAAAAGCGCCGAGCTCCGCGTCCGGCGGCAACCGGACCTGCACCGTGATCCGAGCCCGTTCGCTCATCCAAACGCCGCCGCCCAAGTCGAAACCGGGAGCCCCAGGATTCTCTGACCAGTAGGTGTGTCCCGGCGGATTCGCGAGGCTCGTTCCGCGCGATCGATGCGTAGTGACGTAACTGTCCCCGAGCAGCTTCGCTAGGCTCTCGTCCACCTGAACCGGGTTCGGCCCGTTCGGCGCCTCGAGTCGCGCTGCGCATCGGAGACGGATTTCCCAGCGCTGATCCTCGGGGTACGTCGGCACCGCGAGAATGAACGCCCACGTTCCGAGGAGCTCGTCCGCCGTGCTCGGCCGGGAGTTGTTGATCGCGCGCTCGACCGCTCGGTTCTTCGCCACTTCCCCGCGGGAGAGGGCGAGCTTCCG
>DASXWF010000405.1:0-22506 GCA_036503835.1 Polyangiaceae bacterium
TCGAGGAGCGGGGCGGCGCGTGCCGTCCCATGAACAAAGCTAGAACGCCGAGCAGTCCAGACTGATCGGCGTTCCGGTCAGCGCCCTTCTTCGATGCGCCCGTCCGCATGGCGGGCGAAGCGACCGCGCTCGCGCGGGTGCACCGGATCGTCGCCCGGGAACGGCCAGCCGCCGAAGCGCGTGCGCCGGTAGTCGGAAATCGCGTTCTCGATCTGCTCGCGCGTATTCATGACGAAGGGACCGTACTGCACGACCGGCTCGCCGATCGGCCGGCCCTGCAGCAACAAGAGCTCGCATTCCTCGTCGCCGGCCTGAAGCACGAGCGGCTCTGCGGCGAGCGTCGCGATTGCCACGTTCGAGTCGAGGCTCCGGCCCGCGACCTCGAGCGAGCGGCCGCGGAAAAAGTAGAGGGTCCGCAGCGTTTCCTCACCCGCCGCCCGCGGCAACGTGAGCCGCGCGCCGGGCTCCAGGCGAATGCACCAGATCGCGACGTCGCTCTCGGGTCGCGACGCCCAGGATTGCGGCGGCGGAGCCGGAACTTTCACGCCGTTCAGCCCGCCGGCAACGACGGTGATCTCCGACTTCTTCCCCGCTGGGTCCTCGAACGGCACGCGCGGAATGTCCGCGTTCCACAACATCGTGAAGTACGGTTTGACGAACTTGCTCTCGCTCGGAAGGTTCAGCCAGATCTGAAAGAGCTCGACCGGATTTTTCTCCTTGGGATCGAGCAGCGGGAACATCTCCGAATGGACGATGCCCGCGCCCGCCGTGAGCCACTGCACGTCACCACGACCGAAGCGCGCCGTCGCGCCGAGGGAGTCCGAGTGATCGATGAACCCCCGCCGGGCGATGGTCACCGTCTCGAAGCCGCGATGCGGATGCTGCGGAAAGCCGGGCACGACCTCCCCGTGGTACATGCGCCAGCCGTCCTTGCCTTCGAAATCCTGACCCAGGTTCCGGCCGGCGAGCGAGGCCGCGGGCCCGAGCTTCTCGTTGCCGGCGGGGTAGTCGTCGACGTGGTGGACGCAGAACAGGAAGGGATCCGCGGCGACCCAGGGAAACCCGAGGGGCACCGTCTCGAGCACGCTCTCGCTCATGAAATGTCCTTTTTTGCGCGAGATCGGGCGCTCGCCGCCGTCACAAGTTGCGTCCCGGATCGGGCTTCGTCAAGCCGCCCGCGCCCGTCGCGCCGAAGCGCGCCTTCAGGTAGCGCACGACGCTCGCGATCTCGTCCGGCGCGAGCTCGGAGGCGAAGCCGCGCATGGCGGTGTTCGGGACTCCGTGCGCGACGCTCGCGACGAGCGACGCCTCCGGCTTCGCCAGGCGTGAGGGGTCGCCGACGAAGTCGGCCGCGATCTTGCCGCCCCGGCCGCGGCCGTCCGCCTGATGGCACGTGAGACAACGCGTGCGGTAGATCGCGGCGCCGCGCTCGCTGTCCGGGGCGAGAGCGACACCGGCCGTGCGCTGCCCCTTCGGCGGCACGAGACCGACACCGCGCGCCATGAGCGCGGCCATCACCACCATGCCGGCGATCGACCAGAGCTCGACCCAGTGCAGCTTGAGCAGGCGCGGTTTGTTCGCGAGCGAAATCGCCGCCCCGCGCTTCTTCTGAATGCGGAAGCGGATGAACGTCACCATGAGCACGCCCTCGGCGCCCAGCACCACCGCGAGCAACAAGAGCTTGGTCCAGAAGACGTGGTTGTGAAGGTAGTAGTCGCTGCCCTTCTCGAAGCCGCCGAACGCCCGCAAGAGACCGCTGCCGAGCCAGAACGCGGCGACGGCGGCGTACAGGTTGTCCCAGAGGAACACCGGACCGAGCTCTTCCGCGCGCTCCGCCCGGGCGAGGGACTTCGCGCGCAGGACCAGTACCGCCACGCCGAAGACGAGGGAGAGCAGGTGGACGATCGCGAGCAGCGTCGGGAACATGGCGCGAAGGAGTGATGAGTCCGGAGCTCCGGGCGTCAAGTGGGCCGAGCCGAGGCGGGCGCCCTCAGCGACCCTGCTCGGCCAGGCTCGCGTTTTCGAGGCTGCTCCGCTGCTGGTCCAGCGCCTCGACGAAACGTTGGCCGTCGAGCGGCAACTCCACCGTTCGCTCCTCGAGTCCCGAGACCAGGAGCGCGTTGGCGAGCTCGACGGCGGCGATCGCCTCGTGGCCGGGCGCGATCACGGGCGTACCGTCGAGCACGCCGCCGACGAAGTTTTCGAGCAGCTCGCGCGGGCCCACGCGGGCGGGCTCGATGCGCTCGCGTTCCCGCGTGAAGAGCGGACCGCGAGCTCGCACGCCGGCGCTGCGCACCGCGTCCGAAGTGGAAGTGGCGTAGCGCGTCAGCTCGAGCTCCTCGCCCTCGAGCACGGCGCGGGCGCGATCTCCGATCACCTCCAGGCGATTCGTGCCCGCCGCTTCGCCGCTGCTCGCCACGAACAGACCCGTCACACCGCCGGCATACTCGAAGTACGCGGTGACCTCGTCCTCGACCTCGACCGCGTGCCGGCGCCCGAAGCCGCAGAACGCGCGCACGCTCGAGGGCATTCCGAACAACCACTGCCAGAGGTCGAGCTGGTGCAAGCACTGGTTCAAGAGCAGACCGCCGCCTTCCCCGCTGATGCGAGTACGCCAGGATCGCTCTTGATAGTAGGCCGCGCTGCGGAAGCAGTCGGTCACCGTCCAGGCGATGCGGCACAGGCGGCCGAGCGACCCGCCGGTCACGAGCGACCGCAGCCGTACGAAGCGCGGATCGTGGCGCAACGGGAGCGCGGTGGCGAGCACGGGCGCCGCCGGTGCGAGCCGCTCCCGCTGGCGCAGGATCCGCTCGCAATCGAGCTTGCGCGGCGAAAGCGGCTTCTCGACGAGCAGGTGCAATCCCGCCTTCAGCGCCTTGAGCGCGAGCTCGGTGTGCTCGGTCGGAGGCGTCGCGACGACCAGCGCGTCCACGCGACCCGCGTCGATGAGCTCCGCCCACCCGCCGAAGCACGGCAGTTGCCGGAAGGGGCGGAGCGCCTCGGGATCCGCGTCGCACACGGCCGCGAGCTCGGCGCGGGTCACGCCTCCGCCCGCGAGCTCGCGCGCGTAGAGCGTGCCGCGCTGACCGAGTCCGATCACACCGAGACGAAGAGAAGGGGCTGAAGACGAAAAGGACGAAGACACGGAAAGGATGAGCCGACCATCGTAGCGACGCTTCGCGGCCATCTCAATCCTCGCTGGAATTTCGGCAGGAAAGCCGGCCCGCCGGCGCATTTCTTCCCGCGCTGCCCTGCTCGCGTTCCGTGCTCCCCCGCTTCTTTGCCACACTCGATTTTCTTCGACGGTGAGCGGATTTCTCTGCGGTTGAATCCGTCACTCGTTCTCTCGAAAGTGGCGTCGAAGTCGACGAACGTGGAATTTCTCTACACTGATCTTCGGCTTCGAAACCAAACTCGAGGGTTGACGTCTTCGGACGAGCAGCCGTATTGGGGCGGTTACCATGACATACCGAACAGCTCTTTCCGCCGTTCTCGATTCGCGTGGTTTGCTCGTCGCGGCCCTGCCATTCGCGCTCGTCGCGTTTGCGTGCGGCGGCTCGCAACCCGAGGCCGCACCGCCTCCCCCGCCTCCCGTGGAGGCTCCGACCGCCGCGGCTCCGACTCCGCCGCCCGCCGCAGCGACGACCGCGACGGCGCAGGCACCCGCCACGCCGCCCGAGCCCACGCCGCCCCCCACCGCGTGGCGCATCACCGAGGGCATTCAGACGCCCGAAAGCGTGCTCTACGACGCGGCCGCGGATCGCTACCTGGTCTCGAACATCAACGGCAGTACGACCGACGCCGACAACAACGGCTACATCACGGAGATCTCGGGTGACGGCAAGGTCACCAAGGCCAAGCTCGTCGAGGGCGGCGCGGGCAAGACGAAGCTCGACGCGCCGAAGGGCCTCGGCCTGGTCGGCAACGTCCTCTGGGTCACCGACATCACGGTCGTCCGCAAGTTCGACGCCAAGACCGGCGCACCGAAGGGCGACATTCCGATCAAGGACGCCACGTTCTTGAATGACCTTTCGGTCGCCGCCGACGGTCGTGTCTTCGTCTCCGATTCGGGCATCAAGCCGGGTGCGAACGGCAGCTTCGATCCGACCGGCACGGACGCCGTGTACGTCATCGACAAGGCGGGCAAGGTGAAGCCGCTCGCGAAGAACAAGGAGCTCGGCGGGCCGAACGGCGTGCTGTCGACCGACAAGGGCGTGCTCGTCGGGACGTTCAACGGCGACGAGCTCTACCGTCTGAACGCCGAGGGCGCGAAGGAAGAAGTGACCAAGATCCCGACCGGCGGCCTCGACGGTCTCTTGCAGGTCGGGGATTCGCTGCTCGTCACGAGCTGGAAGGGTTCGGCCATCTATCGTGGCAAGCTCGGCGGCAAGTTCGAGCCGGTCATTCAGGGCGTGAAGGGCCCCGCCGACATCGGCTACGACACCAAGCGGAGCCGCGTGCTCGTCCCGCGCTTCGTCGACAACGCCGTCGAAGCGTACGACCTGAAGTAAGGACCTCGAGCGCTACTCCGACGGACTTGCTCCTGCCAGAGACTGTCGGGGTCATCTCAGCGCTGGATGCGCGCGGAGCCGCCGCTCGCGAGCGCGCGTACCTGTTCGAGCGTCGCCATCGTGGTGTCGCCGGGGTACGTCGTGAGCAGAGCTCCGTGCGCCCAGCCGAGCCGTACGGCTTCCTCGGCGCTCGCGCCGCTCAACAAGCCGTACACGAGCCCCGCCGCGAACCCGTCTCCGCCGCCCACGCGGTCGATCACGTCGAGCTCCGCCTCGGGCGCCGTGTAGGCCTGCCCTTGGATCCAGGCGACGGCGCTCCAGGCGTGGCGGTTGGTCGAGCGCACTTCGCGAAGCGTCGTCGCCACGACCTCGATCTGCGGGTAGCGCTCGCGAACGCGCTCGATCATGGCCAGGAATACGGCCGGGTCGAGCGCGGACCTCGCGCTCACCTCCGGCCCGGCGAGGCCGAGCCCGCGCTGCAAATCCTCCTCGTTGCCGACCAGGACGTCGCAGTGCTCGACGATGCGCCCGAGGCGCTCGACCGCGACCGCGACGCCGCCTCGCTTCAGCCATAGTTTCTCGCGGAAATTCAGATCGAAGCTCACCAGCGTGCCCGCCGCCCTGGCCGCGCGCATCCCTTCGACGATCAGGTCCGCGGTCGTATCGGAGAGCGCGGCGAAGATCCCTCCGCTGTGGAACCAGCGCACGCCGCGCGAGAAGATCGCCGCCCAGTCGAAGTCGCCGGGGCCGAGCTCCGCCGCAGCCTCGTTCGCACGGTTGTAAAAGACGACGGGCGCCCGCACGCCGTGGCCGCGGTCGCTGTAGACCGTCGCCATGTTCGGCCCGGTCACGCCGTCGTGCGCGAAGAGTTTGTAGAACGGCCGCACGCCCATCGCACGCACGCGCTCCGCGATCAGATCGCCGATCGGGTAGGCGACCATCGCCGTCGCGATCGCCGTCCTCAACCGGAAGCAGTCCGCGAGGTTGGCCGCGACGTTGAATTCGCCGCCGCTCACGTGAATCTCGCAGTCCGTGGCCTTGCGAAACGGCACGATGCCGGGATCGAGACGATGCACCAAGGCGCCCAGAGACAGGAAATCGAGCTCGGAGTCCGCGCGCAGCGAAAGATTGACCGCGTTCGTCACGGCGGGAGCATGCCGCCGGGCAGGCTGGAGATCTAGACGCCCGTAGCCGAGAAACCGCCGTCCACGACCAGGACGTGGCCGTTCACGAAGCTGGAGGCTTCGGAGGCCAGGAAAATCGCGGGCCCCACGAGCTCTTCGAGATCGCCGAGGCGCTTGAGCGGCGTGCGCTGCACGAGCTCGCGGGCGCGCGGACTGCTCTCGACCACGCCGGGCGCGATCGCGTTCACGAGCACGCCCCGGCCGCCCCAGTCGACAGCGAGGGTGCGCGTGAGGCCGGCGAGTCCCGACCGGTCGCCGGTATACGGAGTGACCTCCGAGAGCCCGCCGAAGGAAGCGAGTGACGCGACGTTGACGATGCGACCGTAGCCGCGCTCGAGCATGTGACGGCCGAAGACCTGGCAGGCGCGCACTGCGCCGGCGAGGTTCGTCTCCTGCGACGCGTCGAAGTCCTGCGCGGCAGCGCCGGGCGCGAGCCCGCTCGCGCTCTCGCAGTTGACGAGGATATCCACCTTGCCGAAGCGGCCGAGCGCGGCCTCGAGCAGGCGCTCGAGCGAGCTGCGGCGGGTCACGTCGGATGCCTTGCGGAGTGCTCGGCGCCCGAGGGTCTCGATCGCGTCCGCGGTGGAGTCGACCTCGCTCTGGCGGCGCGAGCTGGCCGCAAGCTCCGCGCCAGCCCGGGCGAACCCGAGGGCAATCGACCTGCCGATTCCGGAAGTGCCGCCCATCACGACGGCCACCCGGCCTTCGAGACTGAGCCCGGGATACGTCACGCGCCGATCCGAGGCTGATGCTACACGACGCCGCGAGCCGGGTGTAGTCTGCTACGAACCCCGAGGAGGCAGCTTGGCCGAAGAGAGTCCCGAAGCGCAGCCGGTGTACGTCATCGAGTCCATACCGGTAGCCGGCGCGAACGAGATCAGCGCGCGCGAGATCGCCTCCGAAGGGATTCCGACCCCCGGGCACTTGCGCATCTACCCGGAGCTCGGCCGCGGCGGCATGGGGCGCATCCATCCCGCGACCGATCGCAACCTGCTGCGGCACGTCGCCCTGAAGCGACTGGCCAAGGAGCTCGTGACCGAACCGTTCTACCGCGACGGCTTCGTCGCGGAAGCGCAGATCACCGGCCAGCTCGAGCACCCCAACATCGTCCCGGTCCACGAGCTCTCGCTCGACGAGAGCGGGGTCCCCTACTTCACGATGAAGCTCGTGCAGGGCGCGGGCTTTCATCACTGGCTGCTCGATCCGAACCGCCCGCCGGGCTCGACCGCGCGGCTCGAGGAAGGGCTCGAGATCTTCTTGAAGGTTTGCGACGCGCTCGCGTACGCGCACCACCGCGGCGTGATCCATCGCGATCTCAAGCCCGACAACATCATCGTCGCCGGGTTCGGACAGGTCTACGTGATGGATTGGGGTCTCGCGCGCCTGAGCCGGACGCGCCCCGCCTCGGGCAAGAACGCGCAGATGGAGGCGCCCGGCCCGGTGGGCACGCCCGCGTACATGTCGCCCGAGCAGGCGCGCGGCAATCCCGCGGAGATGAACGAACGCTCGGACGTCTTCGGCCTCGGAGCGATCCTCTACGAGATCGTGACCGGCCGGACCCCGTACGGCCCGGAGCTCGACGGCGACCGCATCATCGAGCTCGCCAAGGCCGGCAAGGTGATCCCGGTCGAGCAGGCGGCGCGGAATATCGGCGTTTCCAAGCGGATCCGCAGCATCATCAACCGCGCGGTCGCGCCCCGGCCGGAGGATCGCTACGCGTCCGTGGTGGATCTGCAGAGCGACGTCCACGCGTTCTTGCTGGGCGGACTGCACCTGCCGCGACAGGCATACGCCGACGGCCAGCTCGTGATCCGCGAAGGCGATACCGGCGAGGCGGCCTACATCATCGTCAGCGGCCGCTGTCGGGCGTTCCGCAAGGCGGATGACGGCGAAGAGACGCTCGCCACGATGGGACCCGGGGACGTGTTCGGCGAGATGGCGCTCCTGCTCGACGAGCCGCGCGCGGCTTCCGTGGTCGCAGTGGAACCATGCACGCTGCTCGTGCTCGATCGCGCGACGCTCGAGGAGGGGCTCGGCGTGGAGGGTTGGACCGGCGCGCTCGTTCGCGCGCTCGCGCAGCGTTTCCGCGACCTTGAGCAGCGCGTGCGAAGCTCCGGTTTGCGCCGGGGTTGAGCTTCGCCTAAGTTTGGGTTAACGCTCGAGCAATGGCCTCGTTCGATTCCTCGCGCAAGAGCTACGTCGTGCGCGTGGTGTACGACGGCCCCGGCATGGCGGGAAAAACCACGAACTTGCACAAGATTTGCGAGTTCATCCCCGCCACGCGCCGGAGCGAGATGGTGACGCCGGCCGAGCTCAAGGGCCGCACCATGTTCTTCGACTGGCTCGAGGTCGACGGACCGCGCCGCGCGCCCGCGCCGATCAAGCTGCAGCTCATCAGCGTGCCGGGCCAGATCGAGCGCAATTACCGGCGCCGCCCGCTGGTGGAGGCGGCCGATGTCGTGGTCTTCGTCTGCGATTCGTCGCCGAAGCAGGTACCGGAAACGATGCGGGCGTTCGCTCGCCTGCGCGGCAGCATCAAGCAGCGCAAGACGCCGATCCCGATCGTGGTGCAGGTGAACAAGCAGGACGTCGAGGGCGCGCTGGACCCGGAGCGCATGAAGAAGCGCCTGAAGCTCGCCGCGGACGTGCCGGTGCTGCCCGCGAGCGCCGCCCAGGGCGCGGGCGTCAAGGAGACGCTCGCGATGGCGACGCGCCAGGCGTTGATGGTGCTCGGGCATCGCGATCTCGAGCCGCTGCTCCAGGAGCTAGCGAACCCCGACGCGCTCTTCGACCACGTGCTCACCTTCGAAGACAGCCCCCACGAAGGACCGGTCGACGCCGAAGAGCTCTACATCGCGGCCGAAGACGTCGACACCGAGGGCGAGGCCGCCGCGGCGCACCTGGTCGCCCAGTCGATCGACGCGCTCGAAGCCCGCGCCCAGCGCGCCGCGAAACGGCGCGAAAAAAGCGCTACCTGACGGCAGAGGGTCGTCGAGGCCGTCCGAGCTCGGCGCCCTTCCGGCGCAAGAGCTCGAGCATGCGCGCCGCGACCACGTCGGGCGAGAAGCGCGCGCGACAAGCGGCGTCCGCGGCGCGCCGGCGATCGTTCGCGTCCGCGTCGCTCAGGCGCGCGAGACGCGCGAGACCCTCCGCCACGGCTTCCGGCTCGAGCGGCGCCGCGATTTCGCCGAGGCGGCCGCCCTCGAGGATCTCGAGCGGCCCCCCGTGATCGGGCCCGAGCACGAGCAGGCCGCGCGCGACGGCCTCCGGAAAAATCATGCCGAACGGCTCGTCGAGCGGCAGGCACGCGAACACGTCGCAACGAGCGGAGAGCGCGTCGAGCTCCGCGTCCGGGAGGAAGCCGTGGAAGCGCACGCGGCCGTCGATGCCGAGCTCCCGCGCGAGCGCTCCGAGCGCCTCGCGGGCGGGCCCGGTGCCCACGATTTCGAGGCGCGCAGCGGGCGCGCCTCTTCGAAACAGCGCGAAGCCCTCCAGCAAGGTATCGAGGTTTTTCACCCATTCGAGACGCGTCACGCACAGGACGCCGAGCTCGGAGGCGGGCTTGCCGCTCCGGCGCGGGGGTTCCGGAGGGAAATGCACGAACGGGTAGACGACCTCGACGTCGACGCCCGGGTAGATGCGCCGCACGCTGTCACGCGTGTACTCGCTGTTTGCCCAGACGGCGCCCAAGCCCGAAACGCCGCGCACGTCGGCCTGGACGCGGCTCGCACGCCGCCGGCCGACGAGGGGCAGCGCGCCGAGCGGGCTCGCAAAGGAACGACGGTAATAGGCCGGCGCGTGTCGCTCGGGCGCGCGCTCGGCGTGACGCGCGAGGTAGGGATTGCTCGCTTGCGGATGAAGCCAGCGCGGCGCCTCGTGGCAGTACCAGACCCGCAAGCCCGGACTCGCGGCAGCCCCGAGCGCCGAGCTCACGGGGTAGCCGTGCGCGATCGAAACGTCGCTTGTGGGCAGCTCCTCGAGCAACCAGGCGATTTGCCGCGAGTTCAAGGTTCGGGTGAGGCGCGGCCGGCGCCCGGAGCCGATCTCGTGGAGCGCGGTGACGCGCAGCGGACCTGTGCGCGCCGCCCACGTGTCGCGCGAGTGGAGGAGCGTGCGGAGCTCGACGTCGGCGCCCGCCCGAGCGAAGGCGTGAGCCTGCTCGACCAGCAGGATTTCGGCTCCGCCCACGGTATCGAGCGCTTTGTGCAGAACGCGGAGCTTCAAGGAGCTCGCCTCCGAACGTGCGCGCCGCTTTCGACCATTGCCGGGGCACCTCACTATCACGGCCGGCCGGAGACGCGCGAGCGGACGCCGTGGTAGCGTCCCGCGCCGTGCGGCTGGTGCTCGTCACGCAGGATTTCCCGCCCGCGCGTGGCGGCATTCAGACTTGGTCGCTCGAGATCGCCCGGCACGCCGCGGCGCGCTGCGAGGCGTTCGCCGTGATCGCGCCGCGAGCCGCCGGCACGGCAGAGATCGACGCGGCGCTCGGCTTCCGCGTGCTGCGGACCGGCTCGCCCAACACGCTGATCGCCGCTTGCGCCCCGCTCTTGCGCCGGCTCGTGAACGAAGGCTTCGAGCACTCGCTCCACGCCAACTGGAGCACGGCGCCCGCCGCCCTCGCGCTGCGCGGCGCCGGCGGGCTGAAAAGCGTCGCGATCATGCTGGCAGGCCGGGAGCTCTTGCTCAAGCCGTGGCAGGCGCTGCCGCCCGCGCAGGCGGGCTACGATCTGGTTCGCCGCGCGACGCTCGCGCGGGCCGATCGCCTGCTGCCGATCAGCGAATTCACCGCGGGCCTCGCGCGCGAGCTCGGCGCTCCCGGCGAGCGCATGCGCATCACGCCCTGCGGCACGGATCCCGAACGCTTCACGCCGCGCGACGCCACGGCGCTGCGCGAGCGGCTCGCGCTCGGCGGCCGCCCGGTGCTGCTCAGCATCACGCGGCTCGTGAAGCGCAAAGGGCTCGACAGCGTGCTCGCCGCGCTCCCGCAGGTTCGCGAGGCCGTGCCCGAGGTCGCCTACGTGGTCGTCGGTGACGGTCCGGACGGCGAACGGCTGCGCGCCCGCGCCAACGAGCTCGGCGTCGCGGACCGCGTCCACTTCGTGGGCGCCAAACCGGACGACGAGCTCCCGCTCTGGTACGCGCTCGCCGACGTCTTCGTGCTGCCGTCTCGCAGCGAGCCGCCGGACGTAGAGGGCTTCGGCATCGTCTTCCTGGAAGCGGCGGCCGCCGAGCGCCCGGTCGTCGCCGCGCGCGCGGGTGGAGTCCCGGACGCCGTCGCCGACGGCGTCAACGGCTTGCTCGTCGCCCCCGACGACACCCGGGAGCTCGCGAACGCGCTCGTCGCGCTCCTGCGCGACCCCGAACGCCGCGCAGTGTTCGGCCGGCGCGGGCGGGAGCGCGTCATTCGAGACTTCACCTGGGCCAAGGTAGCCGAGAGAGCGCTCGCCGCCATCGCGACCTGACCTCAGAGCAGGGGCCGCACGAGCTCCGCCGTCTGCTCCGCGCTCTTGTCCCAGTCGAGCTCTCTCGCGCGCGTGGGACCGCGCGTCTTCAGGCGCGCGCGTTCCGGCTCGTCCGTGAGCAGGCGCTCGAGACCGCGCGCGATGTCGTCCACGGAACGCGCGTCCGCATAGATCGCCGCGTCTTCGCACACCTCCGGCAGCGAGGCTTCGCGCGAGACGAGCACGGGGACGCCGAGCGCCATGGCTTCGAGCGGCGGGAGGCCGAATCCCTCGTAGAGGGAGACCAGGACCAGGCCCTCGGCGTGCGCGATGTAGCAGCGCATGCGCTCCGGATCGCGCGGGCCGAGGAAATGAACGCGACCTGCAAGGGACGGCGGGAGGGGGCGGCGGAACGCCTCGACGTCGCCGCCTCCCACCAGCAGGAAGTCGTGGGGCACGCGCGGCGCGATCGCAGCGAAGGCTTCCAGCATGCGCGCGATGTTCTTGTGGGGCTTCAGATTCCCCGAGTAGAGGACGTACGGCAGCGGGTGCGGTCGCTCGCAGGCGGGCGGAGCGAAGCCAGCGGATTCGACGGCGAGGTGCACCGTGGCGACCGGACAGGTAAACGGCCCGAGCAAACGAAACAGCTCGCGCCGCGTGAAGTCCGAGTCGCACACGACCGCGGCCGCTCGCGCCCGCAGGGCGCGCATCACGAGCTTGATGTACAGCGCCTTGTCGAGGCGCGGGCGCGCCTCGGGCGGTGGGTCCGCGTAGAACACGTCGTGCACCGTCACGAACAGGCGTCCCGGCCCGACAACCGGGACATTGATGTGCGGCGACCAGAACACGCGCGTTTCCGGCCGGGTCTTGGCGAACAGCAGCGGCTGCTCGAGCGCGGAGTACACGCCCGCGGAGAGCTCCCGGCACTCCACCCGCGAGTCCCGCGTCCACGCCTCGCGCTCGAGCTCCGAAACCTTCCCGAGCACGCAGAAACGGGCCTCGGGTAGGCGGCGGACGAGCCGCGGCGCGACGGCGCGCAGGTACGTGCCGATGCCCGAGGCGCGCAGCATGCGCGCGTCGACGGTGACGAGGGGCTGGCCGCGCTCGGCGTTCACGGCGCGGACGATAGCGAAAAAACCCGGCGAGTCGAGAGCGGAAGCGGCGCTTCGACCCGGCCCCGCGGCATGGTACGGCTTGCCGCCTTGTCGCGCGCTCTTCGTTTCGCGTCGTGGCTCACCGGGCCGATCCGCCGCCTGCTCGCGGAAGATCGGGTCGTCGCGACCATCGCCGTCGCTTTCGGCCTGAGCGAGCTCGTGACGCTGGTGTGGGATCTCCCCGGGTCGCACGGCTGGGACAACGACGGCATCGCGCCGCGCGACCTCTTCGGCGGCCTCGCGGACAATCTGACGCCCGGACGCACGCATCAGTATCCGCTGCTCCCCTACCTCGTACTCGGCGTGGCCTGCCTGCCGATCCTGCTCGCCGCCGCGCTCTTCGGGCCCCTCGACGCAGCCGCCGTCCGCGAGCGCATCCTGTCCGTGCCGTGCATGACCGGAATCTCGGTGGTCGCGAAGCTGCTCGCGGCCGTCCTCGCTTGCCTCGCGCTGGTCGTTCTGGCGCGCATCGTCCGGCGCACGCACGGCGCGCGCGCCGGCCGCATCGCCGCGCTCTTTGCCGCGACCAACCTCACCTTCGCGTTCTACGGGCGCGTCTCGAACCTGGACGTTCCGTACGTCGCCGTGACCCTGCTCGCCCTCGATCGCCTGCTCGACATCGTCGAGCGCGGCACACGGCGGAGCTACGTCGCCTTCGGCGTGCTCGCGGCCGCGGCCGTCTCGACCAAGGATCAGGCTTACGCGGCGTTCGTGCTGGTCGCGCCGCTCTACCTCGTGGTGCTGCCGCTCGTTCGGCGCGACCGCTTCGCACCCGACCACTTCCGGCGCCTGCTCCGCGCCGGTGGAATCGCGCTCGCCGCGTACGCGATCATGAGCGGCGCCCTGTTCAACCCGACCGGCTTCGTGAAGCGGCTCGGGGTGCTGCGCGGACCGGCGAGTCAGGACTGGCGGACCTACTCGAGGGATCCGGCAGGTCTGCTCGCGAACCTGAAGGATACGTTCGCGAGTCAGCCGACCGCCTTCTGGCCGCTGCCCCTGCTCGTCCTGGTCTGGTCGTTTGCCGTCGTCGCGATCGTGCGTCCGCCGGGCCGCACGCTGCTCTTCGAGCGAGCGCCCCGAGCCTTGCCGCTCGTCGCCGGCCTGAGCAGCTACGTGTTCTTCACGCTCGCGGTCGGCCGTTCGGAGCACCGCTTTCTGCTGCCGATCGGCTGTTTGCTCTCTGCCTACGGCGGCGTCGCAGGGGACATGTTGCTCTCGCTCGCGCGCTCGACACGCGCCCAGGGCATCATCTGGCTCGGGCTCGGTGCGGCGCTCGCCTGGGCGGGTCTCCGGAGCTCGGCCGCCCACCTCACGCAGCTCGGTGACGCGCGCAACCGAGCACGGGAGTTGCTCGCCCACGTACCGCGCGGAACGGTCGTCGAAACCTACGGGCTGCTCGTGTATCAGCCGCACTTCGACGTCTCGGAAACCTCGCGCTACCGCGTCGAGCGCGTCGGGCCGGAGCCGCCCAACAAGCGCAACCCCCTCGTCGGAGCGCGCGAGGTCCAGGCGGAAATTGCCGACGTCGGAGCCCGCCGCCCGGACGTGCTCGTGCTCACGGGAGGCTTCGCGAACTCGTACCTGGCGGAGCAGCGTGACGCCTCGCGGCCGCTCTCCGCGGTGGTCCGCGAGCGACGCAAGAACGCCGATACCGTGGAGTTCGTGCACCAGGCGACGTCGGACGCGCTCCCGGGCTATCGATTGGTCGCGCGCCTCAATCCGGCGCTGCCGCGCTTCGCGAGCGCGCTCGGCCTGCGCCCTCTGGCAATTCACGCCACGATCGGACTGCCGGTGTGGGTGCTCGTGCGCCGCGACGGCCGAGCGCGTGCGCTCGAGCCCGCGCCGCCGCCGGACGTCACCCGGACAATTCGCCGAGAATCCCGATGAGCTCCTGGCCGACCACGACCCACCAGGCGGTGGCCAGGATCACGAGCCCCACGAACTGAAAAGCACCGCGCAGGTAGAAGCCGGGCTTCTCGTAGGGTCGAGGCGGCGCGTGCTGGATCCGCTCGCAGACGCTGAGCGGCCCGATGCGGCGCAGGAACGCCCAGACCGTGCGCGGGCCGTGAACCGTCAGGGCGTTGGCTCCGCCCTGCAGCCGGCGATCGAACTTGACCGGCAACCGGTGCCCGCCGGATCCGAGCCCCAGACCGTGCTCGTCGTAGAAAAGGTCGGCAGCGACCCAGCCGCTCTGGCCGGCAAGGGCACGCTCGATCGCGATTGTTTGCGGCGGAACGCGCGCGCGCCCGACCGAGGGCACGAGCGGAACGACGAGCCCGAGTCCACGCCCGCCCGCGCCGACCATACCGACGGCATGAAGAATCCCGAACCCCACCTGACCCCAGCCGATGAACCCGAAACCGAGCTGTCCCAAGGTGAGAACGCCGCGCGCGAGCTGCCCGATCGCGATGACGCCCGTCGCCACCTGGCCGAGCGCGAAGAACCCCCGAGCCTCCTGGCCGATCGCGATGAACCCCACCGCGTGCTGGCCCACGGAGATGAATTCCATGAAGGGATCAGACTAGAGTCCGGCCCTCGGAGGCACAAGAGGAACGTGCAGGGTCCGCTCGTCGCGATTTCGATCTGCCGTGAATGCGGCGTCGTCGCGCCCGTGAACGGCCACGCGTGCGAGGTGTGCCGGCGACCGCTCGGCGAGGTGCGAGCCGCGGCTCCCGCGCAGCCGCTCGACCACTGCTGGGTCGCCGTGCGTTGCGCTTTCACCTGCAACTCCTGCCGCTTTCTCGCGCCGCTCGACTCCCTCGACGCCGACGGCGCCGTCGAATGCGCGCACTGCGGCCTGCGCCAGCGCTTCGAAGTGGAGCGCTGGCGCGAAGGGCTCGAATTCGCCCATTCCGTCGGCGATCTGGCGGGGCCGGGCCCGGAGGGGCGCAATCCGCACCCCGTGCTCTGGATCGGCTCCGAGAATCCCCACACCCCGACGGGGACCACCCGCACGTTCGAGCACGCAACCTTCGGTACGCTCGCGCTCGACGTGGCGCCGGGCCATCCCGTGTGCGGACGCTGCCGGCAGCCCGTGAACCTGTCCGTGCCGCGACCGGGCGGGGTCGAAACGTTCTGTCCGCGCTGCGGCGATCGCGCCTCGCACGCCATCTCGGACGCCGCGGTCGCGCTCTGTCCGGCGCTCGTCGCCGCCGTTTCGGAAGAGCACCGCAGCGATCGACCGCGCGCCCGGGCGACCGCGACCGCGGCGGGCGTCGTCGCCCTCACCTGCCCTGCCTGCGGAGCGCCGCTCGAGTTGCAGGAGACCGGCACGGTGCACACCTGTCGCTATTGCCGAGCAAGCTGCGTCGTCCCGCACCAGAGCGTCGCGCGCGCACTCCACAAGACCCCGGAACCCGCGGTTTGGTGGCTCTTCTTCCAGGGCGTCTCCGAAGAGCGGAAGGCGCTGCTCGCCCCCGCCGAGCCGCCAGCGGATGAAGCGGGTGAAGCCGCGAAGAAGGCCTTGCGCCTCCTCAAGCTCCGGAAGGCGAAGGAGGTCGGCGATGCCCCCGGCGTGTACGAGGCGCCCGAACGCCGGGGCCGAAACTACCTCCAGGTGGCGCTCACGCTCGGCCTCGGCGGACTCGCCGTGGCCATCGGTTTCGCGATCTTCGTCCTCGCCTCCACCTTGGGTGGAAAGTAAGACGCGCTGCGTTGCAGAGGCGATTCCTGGTCTGGCCTAGCGTCGCCCGAGCGACCAGCGTCGCGCGGGAACGACCACGAACAGCGCAGCTAGAACGAGCAAGAGCAGCGGGTACTCCAGTGGTACCCCTCTGCCCGTCCCAATCTGCCCGATGAGTCCGCGCTGAACGACCACCACGATCCCCGCCAAGGTCAGGGCCACGATTCCCGCGGCGTAGCGGGTATAGAGGCCGAGCGCGAGAAGCAGCCCGGCCAGCTCTCCGAGCGTGATCACGTACGCAAAACTTTCGGGGAAGCCGTGGTCGGCCATGGACTTCCCGATCGATGCCACCGGACCCTTCAAAAGCTTTCGCAGTCCGTGCGAAAACACGAGCAGGCCGGTCAGAATGCGGAGAACGGAAAGGGCGGTCGAGTCCCTCATCTCGCCGAGGCTACCCCCTTCGACCGAGCCGGCACCACTCCCTTCCCAATCCCGGACCGGCCCTTCCTACGCCGCCGGCGAAGGGGATCTTCCTTCGCCTGGCCGGCCTGCTTGCGGTGACGGCGCGTTCCGAAGCGCTGTTTGGAACGCGCCCCCCCGCACGGGCGAGCGTAACGCTCGTGTGCCGTCGAGCACGCTGTGTCGTAACCGTGACACCTGGATCACGGATGTCCGGTTCCATGACAGTCGCCCTTGGGGGTGATTGCGCCGGAAACTTGCACATTGTCAGGTCGGGTGAAACTGGCACGCACACTGCATGCGTATGTGCTTCGAATCATGGCAACGTTTCTCCGCTTCTTGCTCTGGACGGCCGTCGTCGTCGCACCCGGCGGAGTACTGCTCGTGCCCGTGCTGCTCGCGCCGCAACTCCGGAAGCGCAGCACCCCGAACCAGTAGCGCCCTCCGCGTTCACTGCGCGGCTGAATTCGGCTGGAGCGTGGGAGGAGGCGGGCCGGCGTGCTAACTTTCTCCGATGGTGAAGGATCGAGGGCAGGTGCGCGCGCAGGGAGCCCGGCGAAGCTCGGCGGCCACCGTGGCCATCGCTCTCGCGCTCATGAGCGCTTGCGGCGGCCGGAGTGCCTTGATCGATGACGCGGCGAACGCCGGCGGCAGCGGCGACGACGATGGCGGGAGTAACAGTACGGGAGGAACCGCCGGCAAGGGCGGGACTGGCGGCGGGTTCGGCAAGGGCGGGACCTACGCAGTCGGGGGCACGTACGCAGTCGGGGGCACGTACGCTACGGGCGGAACCTACGGAAAGGGTGGGAGCTACGGCAAGGGCGGTACGTACGGCGGCTACGCCGGAACCGTCTATCCGGGGGGCTTCGGCGGCTACGGCAACGGGGGAGGCAACTTCCCCGGCGGTTACGGCGGCGGCTTCGGAAAGGCGGGGTTCGGCGGAGCCTACCCGGGCGGCTACGGGGGAAGTTTCGGCAAGGCAGGCGCTGGAGGCTCCTACCCCGGGGGTTACGGCGGCAGCGCCGGTAAGGGCGGCTACGGCGGCAAGGGCGGCTACGATTTTTCGGACCTCTACAACTCGTGCAAATACGTTTGCACGAACGCCCCGCCGGATTGCCTGGTCGCACACACCCCTGAGACTTGCTACGCAAGTTGCGTCGAGAGCGGCGTCTCTGTCCCCGTGTGCAACGACCAGCTCGCGAGCTATCTGTACTGCATCGGCTCGGGCCTCTGGCACGAGGCCGAGTGCCGGTACGAGCCGAGCACGGGCTCTTGCTACGGAGACGGTTGTCTCACGCAGGCCGCCAGCAACTGCGGCGGCTACTACGACGACTACCAGCGCTGCCTCGACAGCGGGTGCTCGGTCACGGCCTCGGAAGCACCCGGCAGCTGTTCGCTCCACCAAGACTGCGGTCGCGAGTACCAGACGGACTGCTACTACACGACCGATCGCGGAGGGGTGCCGTTCTGGCTCTGCTACTGCTACGAAGAGGGCAGCTACACCTCGACCACTCACGTCGACGCCATGACGGTCAACGCTTGCGAGAGAGCCGCCACCGTCTGCGGTTTTCCCTGAAGCACGGACTCAGTCACCCCAGCCGTAAGCCTCGAGGAAGCGTCGAAGCTCCTGATGCGAGAGCGAGAGCGGTAAGAGGTACTCGTCCTCGAGCTGCCGCCTCCAGTGCTCTCCGCGAGCACTCAACGGGGCAAACTCGTAACGGTAGAGCCGCGCCCGCACGAAACGCGGCGGGCGCTCGGGGAAGGGGTCCTTCGCGATCAGCGCTTTGACGGAGGGTTCACCCTGGAGCAGCAGGTACGCAAGGTGAACGATCCACGGTTCGCGCTGAAAGTTCGAAAGCGCCGCGAACCAGAGCTGCCAGTCCAGACGATGGTGGTAGGGCGTGATCAGGCAGGGGCGGCGCCGCACGTCGCCCGGTTTGCACGGGAATTCGTACTCGACCCACCGCGCTGCGGGATTCTCGGCGTCGTCCGCGGTGCCTTCGAGCACCACCTCGCGGCGTACGCGCCCGACGCTGCCGAAGGCACCGTACGTGTTGACGAGCTCGAAGGGATCGAACGAAGCGTTCATCGCCTGGCGCGGCGAGAGCAGATTGACGACGGGATTCAGGCTCAAGAGTCCGATCACCACCGCCAGCACGACGAGGCTGCGTTTTCGGGCGGTCGAGGCCGGTCGGGCGCTCGCCCGCAGCGCCGCGAGCCGGACCCGCAACGCGCGCGGCGCGAGGCGGGCGAAGACGCCGTCGTCGAAGCACGGCAGCGCGACCAGAATCGTGAGCCAGTTCAAGAACGAGAGGTTGCCGCTCAGGATCAGGAGCGACTGAAAGAGTACGATCACGCAGCCGGCGAGGATGCGCACCCGCCGCGGCCCGAAGACGCCGAACGGCGCGACGAGCTCGGCGAAGTGGTTGAACGCGACCCCGAGGGCGTGCGTGAACGCGGGCGCGAAGTGAAAGTACGCGCTGAGCGGACCGGGGATCGGCTGCGTCTCGTAGTGGAAGTCGAGGCAGCGGAGCTCCAACCAGCAGGGGTCGCCGCGCACCTTGATCATGCCGGCTCCGAACATCAGACGGAACGCGAGCCAGCGGTAGAGCACGATCACGACGAACGGCGGCAGCTCGCTCGCCGAGAGCGGGCGCGGGCGCAGCGGCGGCGCGAGAAACATCGCCAGAAATCCGGCCTCGCAGAGCAGGATGTCCCAGCCGTAGCCGTAGAAGACCTGCCCGACGTGGCAAAACGAAAGGTAGAGCGCCCAGAGCGCGAAGAGCAGCGGCAGATTGGCGAGGCCTGCGAGCACGAGCACGCCGAGCAGCAGTCCGATCCAGGCTGCGACGAGCAGCGCCGCATCCGAGGCTCCGAGCCAGAACAGCGTCGGATGCCGGAGCGCGGCGGCAGGCATGCCCTCGTAGTGCTCGGACACGCGCTCGAGAAAGGGCCGCACCGGCAGGAGCCCGTGCTCGCCGACGAGCGGCACCACCTGCCGTACGAGGATCGCGAACGCCACGACGTACAGAAACCCGAGCGCCCGGAGGAAGACCGCTCGCGTCAAGAAGTATTCGGTTCCGGCGAGCGGCGGCCGGAACGCTGCCGCGCCTTCGTCAGGCATTCACGACGTTCGTCGGATGACCGGCGAGGATGGCCGCCACGTTGCCCGCGGTCGCGCGCATCAGGCGCTCCCGCGCCGCCAGGGTCGTCCACGCCTGATGCGGAGTCACGATGCAGCGCGGCGCCGAGAGCAGTGGGTGGTCCGGCGGGGGCGGTTCCCTCGAGAGGACGTCGAGCGCGGCACCCGCGATCACGCCACGCTGGAGGGCGCTCGCGAGCTCCGGTTCGTCGATCAGGCCGCCGCGCGCGGTGTTCACGAGCAACGCGGACGGCTTCATGGCCGCGAGCCGCGTCCGGTCGACCAGGCGAGCGGTCTCGGGCACGAGCGGGCAGTGCAGCGAGACCACGTCGCTCTCGGCGAACAGCGCGTCGAGCGCGCGATACTCCACGCCCTCCGGAGCCTCGAGCAGCCGCCGCGACGGGGTGGCGAGCACGCGCATCCCGAGCGCCCGCGCGAGGCCCGACACGCGCCGCCCGATCGCGCCGAAGCCCACGATCCCGAAGACCTGCCCGTCGAGCTCGCGCAGCGGCTCCTTCCAGAACGAGAATTCGCCGCACCGCGACCACTCCCCCGCGCGCGTGGCTTCCGCGTGCAACCCGACGTGGTGGCAGAGCTCGAGCAGCAGCGCGATCACGTGCTGAGCGACGCTGGCGGTCGAATACGCCGGGACGTTGCAGACCGGCACGTTCCGCGCGCGGGCCGCGGCCGTGTCGACGACGTCGACGCCGGTGGCGAGCACCGCGATCCCGCGCAAATTCGGCAACTGCTCGAGCGTCGCCGCGTCGAGCCGGGTCTTGTTCGTCACGAGCACGTCCGCCCCGAGCGCCCGCTCGATCAGGAGCTCGCGGGGAGTGCTTTCGAAGACCGAGAATTGTCCGAGCGCCTCGAGCGGCGCCCAGGAAATGTCCCCCGGGTTCAGAGCATGGCCGTCGAGAACCACGATGCGCGCCATCGAGCCGAGCGTAACACCGCTCTCCGCGCCGGCAGCAAAGCCCGACAAAGGCCGAGTGGTCCTAGCGGCGAGCGCTGATGATGGCGGCGCGGCTCAAGAACTGCTGGAAGACCGAGCGATTCACGGCGTTCGGGGGTCCCGAATACGTGTAGCCGTGGCGCACGCGGTTCGCGTAGAGGCAACCGACGGCCTTGTCGTACGAGCGCGCCCCCGGCGCAAGGTCGACCGACTTGGCGCTGTCGTCGGCCATGCGGCGCACGACCGACTGTAGCTGTTCGCACCAGCCCTGGGTCTCGGGCAGGATCACGGGCGCGGAGTTCGGACAGCAGGTCTTGCGGATGATCGCCGTGGCGGGAAGCTCGTACCACTCGAGGCCGGACCCGACACCGGCGTCCTTCGCGGCGGTCCCCGCCTTCGGCGCGAGGCGCACGACGTCGCCCAGGAGCCCCGCGTCCCCTGCGTCGCTACCACCGGCGTCGGAAATGCCCCCGTCGCTTCCGGCGTCGGCCGGGTCGACCATGGGCAACCCGTAGAGGCGCCGGGCGAGAGCCGCGAAATCGCCGTCGGCGCAGACGAACGCGAAGTCGGTCGTGTTCTCGAAGGTCAGCGGCAGAAAATGCTCCGCGACGCATTCGTTGCGCACGACGTCGGCGTTGCGCTTCACGACCGGCTTGGGCGGAACGCTGCGCGTCACGGTGGGCTCGGTCGCGGCCGGGGCCTCTTCCTTCGCGGGAGGACGCGTCCCGGGCACGATGGCGAGGTACACACCGGCGCCACCGCCGAGCGCCGCGACCAGGAGCCAGGGCCAGACTGCCTGCTTGCGCTCGAAAGGGTTGAACGAGATGCGCTTCGAAACGGGACGCACTGCCGCGGGCGGTTGCCGGGGAGCGGCCGCCGCCGTCGCCGCGACCGGAGCCGCTGGGGCCGCCGGAGCCGCCGCGGGGAGCGGCGGCATCGTCTGCGGCTCCACCGCTTCCACGACCGGCGGCGGAGCGAGGCTGTTGCCCTGATCGTCGGGCAAATCCGAGTCGTCCACCACGATCTCGTCTTCGCGGCTCGCTCCGGGCCGGCTGCCGGCGACGAGCTCGCCGAGCCGCGGCGGCGCCGGACGCGGCGGCGTGCGCGGCGGAGGCATTCGCGTCGGCTCTCGTTCCCAGCCGTCCAGCAACGCCTGGAGGTCTCCGAGGTCGATCGCACGCTGCCTCCGATCCGAAACCAGACCGCGCGCGATGATCTCCTGCAATACCGGATCATTCACGCCGGAGGCCGACAGCGGTTCGAGCTTGCCGAGCATCGCCCGGAGCAGCGCGTCGCGCGACGTGCCTCGAAATGGCGCCTTGCCCGTGAGTGTGGCGTACAGAGTCGCGCACAGCGCCCAGACGTCGTCGGAAGCGCTTTCGGCTCCGCCGCGCAGGCGCTCGGGAGGACAAAACGCGGCGAGGGGCGGCGCAATCGCCTGCGACAGCACCGGCGCGATCGCTCGTCCTACCGGTTCGGCGATCACGCTGCGGGGAGAGATCGCGGCATGAACAGCCCCCGCGGAGTGGAGCACCTGGACGGCCTCGGCCAGACGAAGCACCCACGCCACCGCCTTGGCCGGGTGCAGCGGCCCCTGCTCGAGCACCGCTCGCAGGGTACGGCCGGGCACGTGCTCGGCGACGACGGCCCCCGCGCCGACGGGCAAGCTCACGTCACTCGGAAAGGAGCTCTTGTCGACCTCCTTCACGATGTCGATCAGCGTGGCAAGATGCCGCTGCTTGACGCCGCGCGCCGGCTCGAGCGTGCTCAGGCGTCCGGTGTCGCAGACAGCCACCACGACGAGCCGGCCGGAGGCCGCTTCGATCGCCATCCAGCGCCGGCCTCCCGAACTCGACCGCAGTGGGCGCTCGAGGCTGTAGCGTCCACCGAGCAACGGGTGAGGCTGAGTCATCGCTGACGCGTTCGGTCACGATAGCACCCTCCAGGAGACTTCGCGCGAAATCGCAGTGACCGGTCCGCTTTCGGAAGACGCCTCTTTGGAGCCGGTTCGCGGTTCATCGGTCGAGCCCGGAGAGCGCCG
>DASXWF010000406.1:0-7587 GCA_036503835.1 Polyangiaceae bacterium
AGAACATTCCTTCTTCGCACTGCAAGCCCTGGAGTCCGCCGCACGCGTCTTCGTGCGGGTCGGTTTCGCACTCGCCCTCGGTCTCGACGGACACGCCGTGCAGCGCCGCTTCGCACGAGTTGCCGTACGTCTGGCCGTCGCAGCCGCAGACCGGGTCGTACACGGTGTCGCACGCGTCCGGCACGGCCTTGCAGACTCCCGGGCCGTCCGCGCGGCCGCAGTACGAGTCGGCCGGGTAGTCGCAGTACTCGCCCTCGGCGCACTGCTCGCCGGCGAATCCGCCGCAAACCACGCCGTCGCTCTCGCACGCGCCTTCGCTCGCCACGGAGACGCCCATCGCTGCGGCGCCGCACGAGTTGCCGTACGTCACGTCGTCGCAGCCGCAGACCGGGTCGTAGTTCGCGGGACAGGCGTCTGGAATGGGCGCGCAGAGGCCGGTCTGATCCGCCGCGCCGCAGTGCGCTTCGGGGGCGTAGCTGCAGTACTGCTCTTTGGGACACGGCAGGCCGACCAGACCGCCGCAGATGATCGAACCGCTCGCGCCGCCGCCGCCGTCGCCCTTGCCGGCGGTGCCGCTGCCGCCGCGACCGGCGCTCGACTCGCCTCCCGTGCCGGGCTTGCCGCCGCGACCGGCGCTGCTGCTCGTGCCGGCCGTGCCGGTCCCTCCGGTCCCGGAATCGGCTCCTCCGTCATTCGGTGAGCAGTCCTCCGCCTTGCATTGGCCGTCATCGCCCACCACCGCGCGATCACAGCCCTTGGCGCCGAGCCCCATCACGCCGAAGAGCGCGATGGCCAGCGTCGAAAACTTCGTCCCCGTCAGTGCATTGATTCGACTCATTGTTCGGTCTCCTTGCCCAAAGTTCGTTCGAGCGCCCTCTCACGCTCCGGCCTCAAGTGTCCGTTCGGAAATTTCGCCGCGTGCGCGGCAAGCTCGCGACGCGCCGTCGCGAGATCGCCGCGCTGGATGGCGGAGAGCGCCTTCTCGAGCAGCAGCGTTTCCGCTCGCAGCGTGCCTTCGTCCACGGGCGCGGCCTCGGTCGGCTGGAAGGACCCGACGGCAGGCAGCGCGGCTTCGGTCGTGGCCTGCAGCGCGGGCACCACGCTCGGCTGACGCGACGTCTCGGCGACCGGCCGCACGAGCGCGCGCGCCGGTACCGCGAGCTTCGGCGCCGGCTCTACCGGGGGCACGCCGGGCTCGAGCAGCGCTTCGACTGCGGGCTCGACCGCGTTCTCTCGCGCTTCGCGCGCACCTGCCGGCGCGGCGACCGCCGCGACCTGAACCTCGCGAGCGCGCGGCGCCGCGTCCTCGGAGCCGCCGCTCGCCGCGTGCTGCACGACCGGAAGCGCCGCCACACCCACCACCACGGCCGATGCGCCGATCTTCAGAGCCAGCGGCAACGCCGCGAGCTTGGCGAAAACTCCGCCGCTCGCCGCCGCGGAGACGGCCCCCGGAGCCACGACGCTCGCTCCGGCGAGCAAACCCGCCGACATCAGCCGCCGCCGGACGCGCGCTTCGTCGCGCTCGCTCGGGAGATCGAGCTTGAGAGCCTCGGTGAAGAGATCGGGCCCTGGTTCGGTATCGTTCATCGTGACGTTCCTCGGGTGACGAGCTCCAGGCGCGTGACCTCGGCGTGAAAGGCCGCCTTCGCGGCGCGGATGCGCGAGTAGACTGTGTTGAGCGGCACCCCCGTGATGTCGGCGATCTCCGGCGCCGACCTGTCCTCGACCTGCGAGAGCACGAAGACCTCGCGCTTGTCGTCGTCGAGCCGGTCGAGCGCGCGGCGCGCGAGCGAGAGACGTTCACCCTGCTCGAGCGCCTGCTCGAGGTTGCCCTCCGCGGGAAGCGCCGCGGGACGTTCGGTCACGCCCTCGTCCACGGGCGCGTACCGCCAGGCGTCCTTGCGCGCGGACGCGCGAGCTCGACGCGCCACGCGCAGCGCGATCGCGTAGAGCCAGGTCGTGATCGCGACCTGCCCGTCGAACGACGCGAGCTTCTGCTGCACGACCAGGAACACGTCGTGGACCGCGTCGTCCAGGACGGCGTCCTTCACCCCGAGCGCGCGCAGGCAACGCCAGACGTAGCGGAAGTGCTCCGCATAGACCCGCTCGATCGTCTCGCTTGCCCGATCGGCGTCCTTGAGCTCGACCGGGGCGAAGGGATTACGCTCGAGGGTCCCGGCCGCCATCTTGAGTTCATCCTCCGAGGCGCCCGAATCCGTCAGAGGAAATGCCAAACCCCCCTGGCGACCGCGAGCATGCCGAGCGGCGGCACTTGATAGACCTCCCCGAACCCCGTCACTTCGAACACCGGCCGCTGGACCGCAAACCGGCCCTGGAGGGCAACTTCGAGAGCCAAGTGTTTAGTATTGATGGGAATTAGAGCGAGCTCCAGGGACGGAGCGACGGTCCACGCCGAATCCTCCCCCGGCGTCGCGATGCCCCCTCTCGCCGCTCCCGCCAGGAGGTCGATGTCGACTCCAGCGGACAGGGAAAATTGTTCGATCGGGGTCACCAGCAGCGCCGGGCGCAGGCCGAAAGCGTGGATGTCGACCTCCCGCCCGTCTTCCGCGACCACACGGGGCGGCAGGTATTTTCCACTGAGAGAGAAACCGAACATCCCCACGAGAACGGCACCCCGCAGCTCGAGCACGAGGGCCGGCTCCGGCAGTACTCCAAGCGCGAGTCCGACTCCGCCGGACAGGCTGCCGCCGACGGGAAGACCGGGCTCGCTCGGCTCCTCCACCGGAAGCGGTTCGGGTGGCGGTGGCGGTGGCGGTGGCGGCGGTACCGGCGGCGGAGCTTCGGCCGGCTCGCTCTCCGCGGGCGGGCGAACGGACGCCGCGGCGATCACGAGCGCACTGCGGAAGAGCACGCGACAGTCCGCGTGCGAGAGATCGCGCCGCTCGCCACCGACGACGAGGGTCAGGCGGTAGTCTTCTTCGGGGCTCGCGCGCGAAATCGCGAGTGTGGTCGGACGCGCGCGTTCAGCCTCGGCCCCCACCAGCCGCCCGAGCTCGTCGCTGAACTCGGCTTCACTGCCGCATTCGGCGGGAAGCTGGAAACCCTGGTCCTGTGCGGCGACCGGACGCACCAAAAGCATCGCGAGCGCAACGCTCCGTCCCAGCGCTTTGCCCGTCGTCGCCAAGCGAACACGACTCCTATCGCTCGCGGGCGAATCTGGAAAGGGCGATCTTGTCGCGGCGCGCGGCTGCCCCGCGTCGGGCTCCCCGGCTCAGCGCGTCTTCGGCCGGAATTCTTCGGCGCGAAGGTAGGGCTGGAGCGCCTTCGGCACGGCGACGCTTCCGTCGGAGCGCTGGTTCTGCTCGAGGATGGCGACGAGGGTGCGGCCGAGCGGGAGCCCCGATCCGTTGGCGGTCGCGACGAAATCGGGCTTGCCGCCGGCGGCGCGGTAGCGAATGCCGGCGCGGCGCGCCTGGAACTGCTTGAAATTCGAGCAGCTCGAGATTTCGCGGAACTCGTTCATGCCGGGCAGCCAGACCTCGATGTCGTAGCAGAACGACGCGGCGAACCCGAGATCGCCCGCGGCGAGCTCGACGACGCGGTAATGGAGGCCGAGCTCCTGCAGCACGCTCTCGGCCTGCGCGAGGATCTTGTCGACGGCGTCCCAGGAACGCTCCGGGGTGTCGAAGCGCACGAGCTCGACCTTCTTGAACTCGTGCTGGCGAATCAGGCCGCGCGTCTGCGTGCCGTACGAACCGGCCTCTCGGCGAAAGCAGCTCGTGTAGGCGCAGTAGGCGATGGGCAGATCTTCGGCGCGCAGAATCTCCTGAGCGTGGAGATTGGTCACCGGAACTTCCGCGGTCGGAATCAGGAACATCTCCGAACCGTCGCTCAGCGAAGTCGCGAAGAGCTCCGGCTCGAATTTCGGCAGCTGACCCGTACCGGTCATGGTCTGGCGCGAGACCAGGTGCGGCGCCGAAACTTCCAGGTAGCCGGCGGCGACGTGGCGGTCGATGAGGAAGCTCACGACCGCTCGCTCGAGCGCCGCGCCTTGACCGAGCAGCACCGAGAAGCGAGCGCCCGAGATCTTCGCGGCGCGGCCCATGTCGAGGATGCCGAGCCCCTCGCCCAGATCGACGTGATCCTTGGGTTTGAAATCGAGGCGCGGCGGTTCTCCCCAGCGCCGGATCTCGCGCTTCGCGCTCTCTTCGAGACCTTCCGGTGCGCGCTCGTCGGGCAGGTTCGGGATGCGCAGGACGAGCGCTTCGAGCTCCGCTTCGGCGACACGCTGCGCTTCCTCGAGCGTCTTGATGTCGGCTTTGAGGACCTTGCCTTCCTCCTGCGCGGCCGTGTCTGTGCCCTTCGAGCGCCCGAACGCCTCGCTCACCACCTTCGAGCGCGCGCGCTTCGCCTCGAGCTCCTTCAACACCTCGCGGCGCCGAGCGTCCGCCGCCGAAAGCTCCGCGAGGTCGAGCTCGAACCCGCGACGGGCGAGCGAGGCGCGCGTGGCCTCTCCGTGTTCCAGGAGCTCTCGGGCGTTGTGCATGGCGTTTTCTCGCGGCGGACGCTAGCACAAGTCGCCGGACCGGAGCCGCGCCGGCGAGGACGCGCGGGCGTCAATCGACGAACACGAACTCGCCCGCGTGTCCGAGCACCTCGCTGAGATCCCATTCGAGCAACGAGCAGTGAGCCTCGCAAGTGTCGGCGGCCTCGTCGTGACACAGGCGGAGCTCGGCGGGCTCCGAAGCAGAGCCCAATGAATACGTCATGACCCACTCGGCCCGCGAGGCGCAGCCGCAGCCCCACGATTCGTCGCGCCTCAAGATGGACCCTTCCAGCGTGAAGCTTGCCATGGAGGACGAGTCGGTGACCTGGGTCCCGAAGCCCTTGCAGCTCGAAGCCGGGATCAAAACCAGCCCGCTCGAGCCTTCCGGAAGGCACACGCCCTGGCAGTCCTCGAGATTGGCGAACAGGTTGGGCTCTCCGTCGCAGCCCGAGTAGACGGTCTCCACACACGTGTTGGTGCGTGGATCGAAGTAGTAGGCAGGGAGGAGCTCGTCGCACGGACCGTTGCGCGGCGGAGCAAAGCAAGCCGAGGGATCGCCTTCCGACGTGAAAGGCGAATCCGGAAACTCGAGTGCGGTCGCACACGCCGCCCGGCAGGCCTCGAGCGTCGGGAAGTTGTTCTGGTTTCCTTCCGGGCAATGGGCCGTGAACGGCTCGCATTCGAGCGTCGCCGAGTTGAACGCAAAGCGCTCTACGGGAGGAAGCAGTACGCAGGAATCGCCGGCGCCGTCGTCGATCGGCAAGCCACACGCATAGTACGAAAGTAGGCCTCCCGCGCCTCCGCTCGGGGACCCGCCGCTGCCGCTGCCGGCGCTCGCGGCCTCGCCTCCGGCACCCGGCACGCCGCCCCCAACACCGCCGCCCGTACCGGGCATTCCAGCGCCACTCGAGGTTCCTCCCACCTGCGCCGCGCCGCCACCGCTTCCGCTCGTCCCGGGCTCCTCGCCCGCGCCGCCGTTGCCGCCGCCGGACGATTCGCCCGCGCTGCCGTCCTTGTCGGCGCCGAGCGAAACGTCGTCCGAGCCGAAGTGGCAACCCTTTGCGGCGAGCAACGCCGGGCTCGAAGCCATCAGGATCAACGCAGCGTACGAAGGAGAGCGCATTCAAGTACCTCCCGTTTCTCGTGTGTGCCCGCGCCGGCGAGCGATCGGTGAAGGAAACGTCATCGTCCCTCGCCCGCGCACGAAGCCCGCACTCGCGCCGCCGCCGGCCCGTCGGGGTGAGCGGCCAGAAACGCACGCGCGAGTCGATCGGCGCGCTGTGCTTCGCCCGCCTTGCATGCCGCCAGAATTTCGACCACGGCACGCTCCACACCGAGCTGCCCACCGCCGTGCGCGACCGACGTTTCGTCGAGCAGCCGGAGCGCGCCCTTGCCGTCGCCCACGTTCAGCCGGGCCTGTGCGAGACGCAGCACCGCGAGCTCGTCGCCGAGCGACGGACGTTTCGGTCCCAGGGGCGCGACGACCGGCGTGGAGGAAGCCCGCGCCGGCGCGACGGAAGACGGAGCGACGGACCCGCTGGTCACCGGCCGCGCCGAAGACGAAGCGACTTCCACGGACGGCGCGATGACGACCGCCGTGGCCTGCTCGACGCGTGCCGGCGTCGGCGCCGGAGCCTCGGTCGTCGCTCTTCGGGGTGCCGGCTCCGGACTTCGTCCGGGTAGCGTCGCCGCCAGCGTTCCGCCGCCGACCGCGAGCATTCCGACGACGAGCGATTTGACGAGCGTGCTCGAGACCGCGATGACCGAAGCGGGGGCTCCCAGCCCGGCAGCCTGCGCGGCACCCGCCGCGCTCGTCGCGGCCAGCGCCGACGCCACGATGCGCCCGTGAACGCGCCGGAGCTCGCGCGGATCGGCCCGGGGCTCCTCCCGGAGAGCACACTCGATGAAGGCGCGGGTACCGGGTTCCAGTGCGTCGCTCATGGTCGTCTCCAGTCGCTCTTCGCGCGATGGCGGCGCAGGCCCGCTTCGAACTTCTTGCGTGCGGTCTTGAGCCGCGACGTGACGGTGTTGAGGTTCGCCTGCACGGCCTCGGCCGCTTCGGGCACGCTCATCTGCTCGAGTTCGACCAGCACGAACACGGCGCGCTGATCCGGCGAGAGCTCGTCGAGCAACCGGTACAGCACCACGACGGCTTCCGAGCGCGCTGCGGCCTCGAACGGAATGTCGCGCGGGTCGGCCGGCAACGTGTCGGGCAAGGGCTCCACGGGGCGCCGGCGGCGCTGGCGCGCGGCGCGGCTTGCGACGCGCATCGCGATGCCGAAGAGCCAGGTCCGGACGCTCGAGCGGCCCTCGAACTCGCCGAGCTTGGTGTACGCAACCAGGAACACCTCCTGCAGAGCGTCCGGGAGCGTGCTCTCCGGGACACCGAGGCGAGCGAGCGAGCGCCACACGAATTCGGCGTTCTCCGCGTAGACGGCCTCGAACACGGGCGACGCCGTCCCCGGCACCTCCGCCGCCGCGCCGCCCGCGGCGCTTTCCAGCTCGGCGCAGGCGACAGGGCGGGTCACGTATCGCCTTTGTGACCGAAGCTTGCCCGAGCCGGTGAGGGAAAGCGCCGGGACCCGACGATTTCAGAACGCCACGTCGAGCCCGGCCGAGAATCTGCCGCCGAGGGCGCTCGGTTGGAAGAGCTCGACGCCGTCTCCCACGACGAAACGAGGCCGCGCGGGCGCCACGAGCAGGAGAGCTCCGGCCGCGAGCGCCACGCGCTGCGACAGGGCGTAGCCGAGCTCGGCGCCGAGCCCGAAGCGCGCAAACCAGGTGAACGGTTCTTCCGGCTCATCGACCCCCCGGCCGCTCGCCGCGATCAGGTCGGCTTCCAGGCTCGCGCACGGCAACAGCCGGACTCGCCCGAGCGGGAAGGGCCAGCACGGCAGGAGCGACAGCGAGCCGAGCAAGAAGGTCCCGCCAGCCGCGTTCACGGTCACCGTCTGGGGCGCAAACAGCGAGATAGCCGCGATGCCGACCATCGGCTCGAACGGAAGGCTCGCCGAGACCGAGCCGCCGAGAGCAACGGACGGCAGAGTTCCCACGTCGACGGCGAAGCGCGCCCCTGCGCT
>DASXWF010000407.1:0-7985 GCA_036503835.1 Polyangiaceae bacterium
CGAGCAGTACGAGGAGTTCATGCTCACGGCGCAGGGCCAGGGCTATCATGTCATCGGCCTCGCCTTCCCGAACGAGTGCGGGCTCAACAACTCCTGCGGCACCGACCTGTTTTGCCCGGGCAAGTACCGGCACGAAGTCACATTCGGCAATCTCGCCGGGCCGGCGCCGCTGTTGGACGCCCACGATTCGATCCGACGATCTGTGACGTGTGCACCAACTTTCACGGCGGACCCGCCATGGACGAGGACAACTACGAGGAGACGTGGATCGCAATGCTCGGAACGCCGTGACAGCGTCAGCGAACACCGAAGGCGCCCGCTCTATTCACTTCGCGAAGGTCGCGCGTCGGTACCGGCGTGACGACGAACGCGGCGCCGTGCCAGCCGTATTCGGCATAGCGCTCCAGCGTCCATTCGTGAGCGCCGTTCGAAAGCCATTCGGACGTCGCGCGCCGCTCGCCCTTTTCCGGCGAAGCGCGGAAACAAAACCAGTCGTCGAACAGGAGGAGCGTGCCTTCCTGCAAGAGGGGAGTGAGGAACGCGAGCACCGGCCGCGTCGACTCGTAAAGATCGCAATCGATGTGGCAGATGACCGCAGGCGAGTCGCGGAGCGCGTGTTGCAGCTCGGGCTGGAGCGTCTGCTCGTACCAGCCGGGGTAGAGCAGCACCCGGTCTTCGTCGTACACGCCTCGTGCCGTGAGCTGCTCGACGACCGCGCTTTGGCCGTAGGCGTAGGCGCCCTTCTGAAACTGTGACGAGCCGGCGTCGGGTCCGGTGAGCTCGGGGAGCCCCCGAAAGGAGTCGAACAGGTGAAACCTGCGCGGAGACGGCCAGCCGTAGAGGCGGCTCGCGCGGATTGCAGCGATCGCCGAACGCCCCGAGGCCACGCCGAACTCGTAGTAGTCGCCGACGAGCCCGGACTCGCGCACCCAGAACGCCGCAAGGGAGTGAATGTCGACCCTACCGGTCGCGCTGCGCAGCGACGGCCACGAGTCGGCGTACGGCAACGGATCCAGCTCGTCGACCCGGCTCATGCCGGTTACGGTACCCGGCGCGGGCGGCATTGGCGAGCCCCGCTCGTTCACGCGGCCGCGCGCTGCGAGGTGTCGTGTTCGGAACGCGACAGCGCCACGCGCTTGGCGAACGTCAAAGCGTTGACGCGCCGGGAGCGGCGGCAACGCGCGGAGTCTCGCTAAATAGTCGGGAAAACGCCGCTGGTACGTCGATTGCTTGGGGAGGACTCGAACCTCCATGGAGCTCCGCGAGCGCTTCAGTCGGCTGTACCTCGGCGTCGTCTACGACGCCTTGCGTTTCGACCTCAACGAACGTGAGCCGTTCGTCGTTCATCGCGAGTGCAAGCCGATCTACCCGCTGCGCGCGGAGGAGTTCGTGTTCGGGCCGGCCTTCACCTGCCGGGGCGAGAGAGTGTCGGACCCCGCTCATGTCGACGACGCGGTTCGCATTCGCATGTTCCAGAGCTTCACGCCCGGCTGCGTGCAGGTGATCGACGCGGGCGGCGACGACACGGTCGCTCACTTCGGAGACATCTCCGGCAAGCTGGCGCGAAAATTCGGCGCCGTCGGCGCCGTGATCGACGGCTACAGCCGCGACGCTCGCATCATCGAGCAGGATCGCTTTCCGGTCTTCTGTCGCGGCACCCAGCCGACCGACGCCTACGGAAAATGGCAGATCGTGGCCTATCAGGTGCCGGTGTTTCTCGCAGGGCCGGAGGGCCGCGTGAAGGTTTGCCCCGGCGACTACGTCTACGCCGATCCGGACGGCGTGATCGTGATCCGCGCCGGCTCCGTGGCGGAGGTTTGCCGGCTCGCCGAGGCGCGCGTCGAACGCGAGAACCTGGTGCGGCGCGAGCTCCGCGAGACCAGCGACATTCAAGCCCTGTACGACCGGATCGGGAGATGGTGAGATGACCGTATTCGTCGCCGAGTTCACGACCAATCACATGGGCAATCTCAACGTGCTGCTGCGCATGGTGGAGCGCGCGGCCCAGGCCGGGTGCAGCCTGATCAAGATGCAGAAGAAGGACGTCGAGACCTTCTACTCCAAGGAGAAGCTCGACTCGGCCTACGTGAGCCCCTACGGCAAGACGTACCGCGACTACCGGAAGATCTTCGAGTTCGACGACGAGGACTTCCAGCGCTTCGACGCCAAGTGCCGCGAGCACGGCGTGGGCTGGTTCTGCACGGTGCAGGACGTTCCGTCGCTGCATTTCATGCTGCGCTTCGGCCTGTCGCATTTCAAGGTCGCCTCCAGCAACGCGCGCAATCGCGCGCTCCTCGAGCAATGTCGCGACAACATCCCGACCGACCGCGAGATCGTGATCTCCGTCGGCGGCTCGACGCTCGCGCAGGTCGAGCAGGCGCTCGCCACCTTTCCCGAGCATCGCATCTGGCTCCTGCACTGCGTGGCGCAGTACCCCTGCCCGCCGGAGAATCTGCGCCTCGGCAACATCGCCGAGCTCAAGCGCCATTTCGAAAGCGACCGCGTGCGCATCGGCTATTCCGGCCACGAGGAAGGCATCAAGCCGTCGCTCGGAGCGATCGCGATGGGCGCCGCCATGGTCGAGCGCCACTTTTGCCTGTCTCGTCACAGCTTCGTCCACCACATCGAGTGCAGCCTCGAGCCCGAGGAGTTTGCGACGCTGGTGGAGGCGGCGAAATCTCCGGAACAGATCGAGCAGGCGCGCGAATTCCTGCCGCCGGTCGCTTTCCGTCACAGCTTCGGCATGAGCGACGTGGAAAAGACGTTCCTCGTGGAACAGACGTACGGCACGCGCTTCATCGACCAGCCGACGCGCTTCCCCCCGCCCGACGAGGAGCGGAGCGGCGTGGTCAACACCTCGCCCGTCGCGAAATCGGGCAGCAGCGCGGCATGACGCGAGAGGTCGTGGCGTTCGTGCACGCCAAGGGCCAGAGCGAGCGGGTTCCCGGCAAGAACCTGCGGCGCCTCGGGGATCGGCCGCTGTTCTGTCACGCCATCGCCAACGCGCGGGCGGCGGAGCGCGTCACGCGCGTGATCATCGACAGCGCCAACGACGAGATCCTGCGCATCGGCGCGGAACACGGCGCGGAGCCGCGGAAGAGACCGGCGGAGCTCGCCAGCAACGCGTGTACCGGCGACGATCTGGCGTACTACCAGGCGCGCTCGGCGGAAGGCTCGGAGGTCGTGTTGCAGGTGATCCCGACGGCTCCGTTTCTCGCGCCGGCCAGCATCGACGGCGCGATCGAGTTGCTCCTCGAGCGCCGGCTCGACAGCGTCGCCGGTGTTTTCTCCGACGTCTTCTACGCCTGGCACGACGATCGACCGGTGTACTACCGCGCCGACGGAACCATCCCGAACAGCGGCGACATGGCGCCGCTCGTGTACGAGACCACCGGCCTGTACGTGAACCGTACGGAGGCGGTGCTGCGCACGCGCCGCCGCCTGAACCCCGAGCGGGCGGCGGGCTTCCGCCTGTCGCGGCTGGAAGCCGTCGACATCAACACCCCGGAAGACTTCGATTTCGCCGAAGTCCTGTGGCGCGGGCTGCGAGCGGGCGGGGCATGACGATCTTTCTGGCGCGGCACGGGGAGACCGACTGGAACCGCCAGGGCCGGATGCAGGGACGGCTCGGAGCTCCGCTGAACGAGCTCGGGCGCGCACAGGCGCGGGCTCTTTCGCGTGTCGCGAGCCGGCTCGGCGTGCTGAACATCGTCACGAGCCCGCTGCCGCGCGCGCTGGAAACGGCGAGCATCGTGGCCGGCGCGCTGGGCTGCCCGGTCACGCCGTGCGACGCGCTGATGGAGATCGACTTCGGCGAGTGCAGCGGCCTCACCGAACGCGAGATCGACGAGCGATTTCCCGGCTTGAGCGAGCGCCGTAAGCTCGACAAGTGGCACCACCGCTGGCCGAAGGGCGAGAGCTACGCGGACGCTCTCTTACGGCTCGAGGGCGCGCTCGCGGCCGGTACGCTGCCAGGCCGGCCGCTGACGCTGCTCGTCGCGCATCAATCGGTCAACCGCGCGCTCGCCTGCGCATTGGGGCGCGTGGCGGCGCCGGCCGCGCTCGCCATGGCGCAGCGCTCCGATGTACTCCTGCGCTTCGATGGCGCGGCGATTTCTCACGCGAGCTTCGCCGAACCCGACGCCGAGCTCCGCTTTCTCGAAGGCCCGTATCGCGGCGGCCCTCCGAACCTGAATTGAGCGCTCTCAACACTCGATCGGCTCGAGTGAGACGTTCCTGAGCTCGACGCTGACCTCTCCGCTCTCCTTCGGAACGAGGAACACCACCTCGAGGTGGTGGCCCGACTGGGGGCTGCGATTCCCGAGCTCCGGAACCGCCGCCACGTAGGTGAATTCCTGCCAGTCGCAGGAGAGCTGGAACTCTTGGGCGCGTGTCCCCTCGGACGCGAGCCCGTCGGCAAACTGCGGGTAGAAGTAGGCGGTGCAGGTCGCGCCGGCCGTGCCCTTCGCCTGAAAGCGCAGGCGCGCCAGGCATCCCGCCGAGCGACGCAGATCCGGCACGCGTTGGAGCAGCAAGGTCGGGCCCGAGCCCGTGCGCGTTCGCTCGAGACGTATGCCCGCCGTGGCGGTTCGATTCAGAAGTGCGCTGATGTGCGTGACGCCGCCGCCGGGCTCGAGGAGCTGCCAGCCCTCCGGCCCCGACTGCGCAGGGCCGAATGGACCGGGCCCGTCGGGCCACGCGCTGAACGACCCGTTTTGCAGCGTGGCCCGCAGCGCTGGGCGCGACAGACCGCGGAACAGGTGCTCGCCGAGCGCTTCTACCGGCGCGACCGGGTCGAGAAACCGTGGCCCCTCCACGCCGAGCCGCGCGCGTTCGAGCGAGCGCGTCAGAAACGGAACGAGCCAGCTCGCTTGACGTGCGAGCTCCAGCGGCACGAAGTAGCGGGACAAGAGCCAGCTCAGCTCGTCGTCGAGCTCCGGGCGCGGAAGGCTGCCGTCGGCGACGGCTTCGAGCCCCCGAGCCTGGGCCAGGTGCCGGATGTGGCCATGCCCGACGGACACGACCGGCTTTTCGAAAAGCAACGCCTGGATCGCGAGCGACGTACTCAGGCCAATCACGAAATCGGCGTGGTGAATCAGGTACTGTCCGGCGCTGTCGACCGTGCGAAAGTCGACGAAGCGCACGCGCGGGTGATGCTCGGCGAGGTAGCGGCGCGTTTCTTCGTCGATGATGTCCCCCACCCAATGGGCGGTCGGGTGCTCTACCACGAGCAACGCGATGTCACGGGGAAGCTGCTCGAGAACGTGCCACAGGTACTCGCCCTGGTTTCTGAACGCGCCGTTCAAATCGAAGCCCGCCTCGCCGCCGAACTGCAGCGGCAGGCAGGCAATGCGCGAGTACTTCTGCCGAAGCTCGGCTTCGAGCGCACGAAACGGCGTCGTGGCGCGGAAGAAGGCCGTGAAGCGCTCGCGAAAACGGGCGAGCAGGCGGCGTTCGTCGTCCCGCGGCGCGAATTCGCTCTTGGGACGACACAAGAGCGATTGATCCCACATTCCGGCCGGGTCGAAGAAGATCGACATGGGGAACGGCGCGCGCGAATACGCGGCCGTTTCGGTGGAGAAGCGCAGCGCCTCCGGGAACGCCGCGGAGAGCTGGGGCGCGGGCGTCAGCGCCAGCATCACGTCCGGGACGAAGCCGGGCAGCTTTTCCCGTAGAAGCTCGGCGTAGGCGCGCTCCGCCGCCGGCTCGTCGCGGGCGTGGAGGCTCTTCAGGATGTCGACGTTGGGCCGCTGGAAGAGCTTTCGGATCGGAGTCTGCTCGAGCGCCACCACGCGCGACGGGGAAAGTCCGTGCCCTTTTTGGGCATAGTGCTGCCCGCTTCCGAGCGGGGCCGTCGCCCGCACGGCGAGCGGCTCGTTGACGACGACGCGGGTTTCGCAGCCGGCAGCCTCGAGCGCCCTGGCCATGTCTGCGTAGATGCCGAGCCACGCCCAGTAGTGAAACGGGCGATTGTGCAGCACGAGCGGCTCGACGAAGAACAGGACGTTCATCAGCGACGCCCGGAGCAAAGCTCACCCAGGATCGCCCGGCAAGCGGCGCACCCCGTGCGCCCACGAGAAGCGTCGGGCAACGCGAGCAATTCGGGCAACTCACCGGGGCCTTCGCCCTAGACCCGCGTCCGCTTCGCGTCCGCCCCAGCGCCGCCGTCCGCGCCGAAAGTTAATGCTATCTCGTTTGCGCTTCGGCGGTGCTAGCGCTGACGAGTATGCGAGTCTCGAACAGGCGTTGGCTGTGGGGCGGTACCGCTGCGTTGGCCGTCATCCTCTCGCTTTTGTCCCCGCGCGCCCACGCCGCGGTGTTCGTCGTGAATTCCACGGGCGACGCGCGCGACTGGAGCACGGGTGACGGGTTGTGCTCGGCCGTTCCCTTCGTCTCGGTGTGCACATTGCGCGCAGCCGTCGAGCAGGCGAACGCCAGCGCGGGGACGGACACGATCGTGCTGCAGAACGGTGCAATTCATACGCTCTCGCTGAGCGGCGCGGGCGAGGCTGGTTCCGCGACCGGCGATCTCGACCTCAACTCGAGTATCCGCATCGAGGTCTCGGGGGGAGGCCTGGCGACGGTCCGCGGCAAGAGCGGTTGGGATGATCCCATCTTCACCGTCGGCGACGGCGCCGACGTGCGGCTGAGCGGCCTCATCATCAGCCGCGGCCTCGGCGGCGTGAAGAACCTCGAGACCTTGACGCTCACGGGCTGCGTCATCGAACACAACTTCGGAGACGGCGGCGTCGTCAACTTGGGCGACCTCACGCTGATCGATACGACCGTTCGCGACAACGTCGCCGATCGGCTCGGCGGCGGCATCAACAACGCCGCCCGCTTGGTGCTCGCGGGGAGCCACGTCATCCGCAACACCGCGCGGAGCGGCGCCGGCATCGCCAACCAGTTCGAGCTCTTCGTGACGAGCTCGACCATCAGCGACAACCATGCCGAGAGCATGGGCGGCGGGATCTACGCGACGGTGCTCGCCCCTGGCTTCGAGTCGAGCGTCGCCATCGACGACAGCATCATCGAGCTCAACTCGGCCTTCCAGGGGGGCGGCATCCATCACGACTCCGGCACGCTCGACATCGTCGATACGACGCTCGAGGACAACGCCGCCGAGCTCAATGGGGGCGGACTCAACAACCAGCTCGCCGGACCTACTCGCGTCACACGCAGCATCTTCCAGGGCAACAGCGCCGTGGGCGGCGGCGCCATAGCAAACTGGTACGATTCGGAGCTCACGCTCGATCGTGTCGCGATCACGAACAACTTCGCGAGCGGGAGCGGCGGCGGCATCCAGAACATAGCCGCCGTCGCCACCGTCACCCAATCCACGTTCGCGCTGAACTTCAGCGGCGGCGTCGGCGGTGGAATTCACAGCGAAGGCTTCGATGCCGGCGCTTTCGCGTCCTTCCTCGATCTCCAGAACTCCACACTGAGCGGAAATCGTGCGACCGACGACGGCGGGGGTGTTTTCAACGGCAACGTTCTCGTCGCCCGCAACGTCACCATCGCGTTCAACACCGCCGACGCCGACGCGGACGGCGAAGGCGACGGCGGCGGTCTGGCGAGCCCCGCGAGCGACGGCGTCCGGGCGGTGCTCGCGAACACCATCGTCGGCTCGAACCGAGATCTCAGTCCTCAGGTGCGCCGGCGCGATTGCTCCGGTAGCGTCGAGTCGGCCGGCTGGAACCTCATCGAGGCGCTCTCCGGCTGCGCGCTCACCGGGAACCTCCAGGGCAATCTCATCGGTATCTCCCCGCGACTGCTGGCGCTCGCCGACAACGGCGGCTCCGTGCCGACGCACCTCCCATCCGGCCCGACCAGCGCGACGCCGAGTCCCGCGCTCGACACCGGCGCTCCTCCGGCGACCACGGGTGAATTCCGCTGCTCCGACCGCGACCAGCGCTCCATCCTGCGCCCACGCGACGGGAATCTCGACGGCATCGCGCGCTGCGACATCGGCGCCGTGGAGCTCG
>DASXWF010000408.1:0-3743 GCA_036503835.1 Polyangiaceae bacterium
CCGGGCGCGCGGCGAGCATCCTCGCGCGCAACGACGGCCTTTCCTATCGTAGCGGGACGTTCGAGGCACGGTCGGCGCGGCCCGTCAGCCTGGCTCGCGCGCTCGAGACGGTCACGACTGTCGGCCGAGCGGGGTCGCGCCACCCTCCTCCGCTCCTGCGTGTAGCCCGTCTTGGTCACGCGCGTGGCTACGAGCTCCTGCTCTGCCCGGTTCTGGAGCACCAGCCGGATCTGCTCGCGCGTGGAGCGAGAGCGCTCGTCTTCATCTCCGACCCTTCCGTCCCGCCCGTGCTCGATGCCGAGCTGTTGCTTCAGAGCCACGGGCTGACCAAGTCGGAAGCGCGGGTCGTGCAGCTACTCGCGTCGGGTGAAAGTCCGCCGGACATCGCGCGTCTCCTGAGCGTCAGCCGCGAAACGGTGAAGAGCCACTTGAGCGCCGCATACGCGAAAACGGGAACGCGCGGGAAGAGCGAACTCCTGGCGGCGGTGCTGACGGGCATCGCGAGCATGCCGCACCCCTAGAACGCCGATCAGTTTGGACTGCTCGGCGTTCTAGCCTTGTTCATGGGGGCGGCACGCGCCGCCCCCGACGCGGCCACCTCCGCTCGTCACTCTTTCTAGGTAGTTCGAACAGGATCAACCGTTTGTCGCCCTAGCAAGGCACCCGTCGGTCGTTGGGGGCCGAAACGGAAATCCCCCGAACGGGGGATGCACGAACGTGCCCGGATGCCTAGGGTTGACGCGCGTCATGCCTGTCTTTCAGAGGCAGCCGCAGCTGCTGGAAGCGTTCCGCCGGAGCGAGCGTTGGGCGCTGGAGCACGTGTACCGCGCGTACGTGCGACGGCTCGATCACTACCTGCAGGTGCTGGCTCGCGTTGCCCACGCGCCGGAGCTCGGGAAAACGACCGCGATCGCCGACTCGCTGCAGGAGGTCTTCGTCCGGGCGTTCTCGCCGGGCGCGATCGGCGCTTACGACGACGCTCGCCCGTACGGTCCCTACTTGCGCAGGATCGCGAAGAATCTTTTCGTGGATCAGCTGCGCGCTCAGGGCCGAGCGCTCGAGGAGCTCTTCGACGTGCTGCCCGATACGGGCGAGGACAGTCCAGCGGAGGGCGACCGGCTCGCCGATCCGCGTGTCAGCGCGGTGCTGAACGCTTACCTCGGATCGCTGGCGCCCACGTTGCTGAGCGTCTACGAGCAGCGCTTCGTGCTCGGGAACAGCCAGCAAGGCTCGTGCGCGGCGCTCGGCATCACGCGCCGCAAGCTGCGCACGGAGGAGGCGCGGTTGATGAGCGGCCTGCGCCGAGCGCTCCTCGACCAAGGGATCATGCGCGGCGACCTCGTGGTGTCGGCGAGCCATCTCCGCACCTACCGGCGTTCTCGGAACCTGGCTCACGCTCCGTGAGCACTTCGTTCTTGCACCTGCCCGTCACCATGACCAAGACGCAATGGGTGATGCTCGCGAAGACCGACGAGAATTACCTCCACGTCGCGGAGGTCCAAGTGATGGGATTTTGAGCCCGATTCGCCGCGGCGCTCGAGTTTCGCTCGAGCGCCGCACCGGATCCGGGCGGGAGCCGGCGTGGAGGTAGTCGATCGGCACGCATCGTTGTACCTGCCCCTACACGTCGAAGTTTCGCGAGCGTGTGATGTGACTCGCGGCCTCCCACGCTATGCTGTAGAACATGCGACCAGCACTGCGAAGCGGAAGCCTGCTGACCGTACTCTTCGCCCTCGCCGCGACGGGCGCGCTCGTCGGGCGAGCCGCGGCCCAGGCGCCCTCCGCCGGGAGCGGCAAGCTCGAGCAGCAACTGGCGGAGCTCAAGCGACAGGCACGCGAGCTCGACGAAAAAATTCGCCGCATCGAAGCCGAGCTAGCGCGCCAAGCCGCCACTCGCGTGAACGCGTCCGATGCGACGGCGGCCGAGCAGCGGGCCGCGGCCGCCGACTGCGAGCAACCCTTCTACATCGACAGCGCGGGCATCAAGCACGTGCGCCCGCAGTGCTTCGAACGCGCTCGACAGTCTTCGTGCGAAGAACAGCCGTTTGCTCTGGACGAGCTCGGCATTCGTCGCCTGCGTCCTGCCTGCGAGGCCGGCCCGGCCGTGCGCTGGTTTCCGATCGAAGAGTAGCCTTCGGGCGTCACGCGGGGCGCGTGAAGAGATGCGCTTGCGCGATCGCCTCGATGCTGCGGCGCACGTCGTCCTCGTCGGTGGACCAGTTCGAAACCGAGATGCGCATGCCGGCGACGCCGCGCCAGATCGTGATGCTCGGATAGCAGACGCCGCTCCGGATCACCCTCTCCGTTACGATGCGCGTGTGTGCGTCGTCGTCCAGACCCGCGGGATCGCGAAATCGCACGACGAGCTGGTTCAGCTTGACCTCGTTCATGATCTCCACGCCGTCGATCGCCGAGAGCCCGTGAGCGAACAGCTCGGCGCAGGCGCAGCAGCGCTCGACGAGATCGGCCACGCCCGCGCGCCCGAGCTGGCGCAGAGCGGCCCACAGCGCGAACCCGCGCGCGCGTCGCGACAGCTCCGGCGTGTGGTCGAAGGGATTCGGCACCACGTTCTCCCCCGGCAGGTAGCGTGCGCCGCCGCGGAAGGTCCTCCGGTGGGCCTCGGCGTCTCGCAGGAGCGCGATGCCGCAATCGTACGGCGTGTTCAGCCATTTGTGCGCGTCCGTCGACCACGAGTCCGCCGACTCCGCCGCATCGACGAGGCTCCGGCGGCGCGGAGCGACGCGCGCCCACAGTCCGAACGCTCCGTCGAGGTGCAGCCACACCGGCCTGCGTCGCTTCGCTGCGGCGACTCGTTCGGCGATCAGCGCGAGCGGGTCGACGCCACCGCCGTTCACGTTTCCCGCCTGCGCGCACACGATGAGCGGTCCGGAGCCGCCGAGGTCCAGCTGTTCGGCACACAGACGACCTTCGCGATCCGCGTCGATGCTGCGGATCTGCTTGCTTCCGAAGCCGAGCATGCGAAGGGCCCTGTCGATCGTGCCGTGGCGCTCGGCACCGACGACCACCTCGATCCGGGGTGCACCGCTCAGGCCCTCGAGCTCCACGTCCCAGCCGGCGGCGCGCAGGACCTCGGTCCGCGCCACGGCCAGGCCGACGAAGCTGGCCATCTGCGCGCCGGTCACGAGCGCACCGGAGCCGGCCGGGAGCTCGAGCAGGTTCGCTACCCAGCGCAGCGCGACGTGCTCGATCGCCGCCGCGGCGGGCGTGGCCTCACCGCTTCCCGTGTTCTGATCCCAGACCGTCGTGAGCCAATCGGCCGCGACCGCCGCCGGGACGCCACCTCCGATGACCCAGCCGAAGAACCGGCCGCTCGGCATCGCCGTGAGCCCGTTCTCGACCGCCTGCACGAGCTCGTCGATGACGGCGCTCGGATCGGCCGGCTCTTCGGGCAGCGGCCGATCGAGCACCTCGAGCATCGCCGCCGCGTCGCTCTTCGCAGCGACACCTCGCTCGGGAAGACCGTGGAGGAAGTCGACCGCGATCCGGGCCGTCTTGTCGAGCAAGGGGCGAAAGTCGGTACGTCGCATCGCCTCATGTTGTCATGAGTCGCCGCGCGTGAAAGCAGCGGCGAACGGATCGCCCGTTTCGATCGAGGTCCGCCGTTCTGATCGCCGGATGCTGGTTCAGCGAAGCACCCCCGGAGAGCGCCGGCGTTCGACTCCGCGCTTCGTCGACGACTCGACTTGACCGCCCGAACGCAACCCGGTACTCGGTACCCATGA
>DASXWF010000409.1:0-7949 GCA_036503835.1 Polyangiaceae bacterium
CCGCGACGGTCTTGCCGCGCAAGAGCTCCATCACCAGATACAGGCTGCCGTCCGGCATCTCGCCTTGATCGAAGATCTCGATGATGTTCGGGTGGGCGAGCTTTTGAGCCGCCTTGGCTTCACGCCGGAAGCGCTCGCGAATGACCTCGTTCTTCGCGAGCTGCGGCTGCATCACCTTGACGGCGCACGGCCTGTCGACGAGGCGGTGATGCGCGGCGTAGACGGTGGCCATCCCGCCTTCGCCGAGCACGCTCTCGATTTGATACCGCCCGGAGATGGTCGTGCCGATGCGCGGGTCCTGGACGATCCCGAGCTGCGCGCCGCACAGAAAGCACGCCGACGTGTCGTCGGGGAAGTTCAGCTTGCAGCGCTGGCAAGCCTTCATCGGGTCCTCATCATCACCCGCCGCCCGGCGGGTGTCATCGAACCCCCGGTCAGCTGTCGAAATCCGTAGTGATTTCGGCGGCATTCGAAGCTTAACAATCCTTCATACGGGATCGGGAACGCGCTTCACGCGCGGGATTCAGGTTCTTCCCAGGGCCGAGCGGCCCCGAAGGAGCAAAGAGAGATGTTGGGATTCCTATTCGGTTCGATCTGCCTGATCGGGCTCTTCGTCGTGATCTCGCGCGGCCGGCGCTGGCACGGGTTCGGCCGGCACCGGCACGGCTACCGCCACGGCTTCGGACCGCGCGCCGCACTCCACGGTTTGCTCGAGCGGCTCGACACCGGACCCGGCCAGGAGAAGGTGATCGTGGGCGCGGTCGAGGAGTTCGTCGACCGCGCGCGCGAGTCGGGACGCGAGGTGCGCGAAACGCGGCGTGAGATCGCCGAAGCGGTGCGCGGCGAGCGCGTCGACGAGGCGCGACTCAACGAGGTGTTCGGCAAGCACGACGCGGCCCTCGACAAGCTGCGAGCCGCGAGCGTCGACGCGCTGCGCAAGGTGCACGAGGCGCTGGACGAACGGCAGCGGAAGCTGCTCGGCGACCTGCTCGACTCCGGTCACTTCGGCTACGGCCACTGGTACGGCCGCGGACACGCCTGCTGAGCTTTCCCGAGGACGAAGAGAAAGGACGACATCATGCGACGAGGAATTTTGATCGTGCTGCTCGCGGCGGGCGCCGCGTTCGGCTTCACGCTCGGTTTCGGCCGGCTTTATGCCTGGCATCACTACGGCCACGGCTGGGGCCACGGCTTTCACGGGCGCTCCGGCCTCGAAGAACGAGCGGCCGACGCGTGCGTCCGCGCAGCCGAGCGCGTGCTGAGCGAGCGCGGCAAGGCGGCGGCTCCGGCGCCCGCGCCGTGAGCGCGCGAGCGCGGTGGTAGGCTCGACGGCGATGGCGACGCGCGTCCTCGTGGTCGACGACGATCAGCGGCTGTACGAGCTCGTCGCGAGCTACCTCGAGCAGAACGACGTGAGCCCGGCGCACGCCCCGAACGGGCGCCGGGCTCTCGAGCTCCTCGAGCGCGAGGCGTTCGACGCCGTGTTTCTCGACGTCATGATGCCCGAGCTCGACGGGCTCGCCGTGCTCAAGCGCCTGCGCGCGCGCTGGCCGGGACTGCCGGTGCTGATGCTCACGGCCAAGGGCGACGAGACCGATCGCGTCGTCGGGCTCGAGCTCGGAGCCGACGACTACCTCGCCAAGCCGTTCAGCCCGCGCGAGCTCCTGGCGCGCCTGCGCGCCGTGCTGCGGCGCGCCAACCCGGAGCTGGAGAAGCAGCGGCTCGCAGCCGGCGAAGTGGTGCTGGAAATCGAAACGCGCTCGGTGTTCGTGGCCGGCCGCCCCGTGGAGCTCACCGGGCTCGAGTTCGACCTGCTCGCGGCGCTGCTGCGCCGCGCGGGGCAGGTCGTGCCGCGAGCGAGCCTGCTCGCGCAGGCGGGCCGCAGCGACGTGACCGTCAACGATCGCACGGTGGACGTCCACATCTCGCACCTCCGAAAGAAGCTCGGCGACGATCCGCCGCGCTTGATCCGTACGGTGCGCGGCGTCGGCTACGTCCTCTCGAAGGACGGCGAGTGAGGCACCGGAAGCACGGGCGCCACGGTCACGGCGAGCCGTTCCTCGGCCCCGAGCGCGAGGTGCCGCGCCGGCATCGGCTGCACCGGCGGCTGTTCTGGTGGTTCGGAGCGGCGATCCTGTTCACCGCGCTCGCGGCCTTTGCGGTCGTGAGCGCCGTGCGCCCCGACGGCGATCGCTGGAACCCGCGCGCGTTCCGCGACGTCGCGGAGCACGGCTTTCGGGCGGCCTGGCCGGATCCGGCGGCGCGCCGCGACCTCGCCGCGAGCGTCGCGGAGGCGTTCGACGCGAGCGTCACGCTGCGCGACGCGGACGGTCGCGTGCTCGAGCAGATTGGCCCGGAGTGCCGCGGATTTTCGCGCTACGACCTGGAGGTCCGCGGCGCGAACGGACCGCTCGGCTCGGTGCACGGCTGCATGCATCCGCACCGCCGCGGCTACGTGTTCCTGTTCGCGCTGGTCGCCGCCGGCAGCGCGCTCTGGGCGGCGTCGCTCCTGATCGCGCGGCGGCTGACGCGGCCGCTCGGCGAGCTCGTGCGCGTCACGCGCGCCATCGGCGGGGGCGATCTGGCAGCGCGCGTCCGGCTCGGACGCCACCAGACGGGCGAGGTCGGCGCGCTCGCCGACTCGGTGAACGAGATGGCCGCGCGCATCGAGCGCCAGCTGCGCGAGGAGCGCACGCTGCTCGCGGCGGTCTCGCACGAGATCCGGAGCCCGCTCGCGCGCCTGCGCGTGCTGGTGGAGCTCGCGCGGGGCGGCGACCCCGCGCGGCTGGCGGAGATCGACGCCGAGCTCGTCGGCATGGACGCGCTCATCGGCAAGCTGCTCGCGAGCTCGCGGCTCGAGTTCGGGGAGCTCGCGCCCCAGCGGCAGGCGGCGAGCGCCCTCGGACGGCGCGCGCTCGAGGCCGCCTCGCTGCCGGAAACATTGCTCGATGACCGGACTTCGGGCGCCGAGCTCGACGTGGACCTCACGCTCGTCGGCCGGGCGCTCGGCAACCTGCTGGAAAATGCGAACCGTCACGGCGGTGGTGTCGAGCGCCTGCTCGTGACGGCGGAGGGCGACCGAGTGCGCTTCGAGGTGCTCGACCGAGGGCCGGGGTTCGCCCCGGAGGTGCTCTCGCGGGCATTCGAAGCCTTCTACGCGGGGCGGGCTTCCCCGAGCGCCCAGGGATCGCTCGGGCTCGGCCTCGCGCTGGTGGCCCGCATCGCCCGCGCGCACGGCGGCCGCGCCTTTGCGGAAAACCGACCCGAAGCCGGCGCCCGTGCCGTCCTCGAACTACCGGGCCCGCGCGCCCCGTGATAAGCCGGGGCCCACCCCGACGCTCATGGCCATGTCGCGCCGGCAAGCGCCTCTCAAGGTCGAGATCCCGAATCCCGGCAGCACCCCGATGCGTCTCGGTCGCGTCGGTCTGATCGCGCTCGCGGGTTTCGGCGTCGGCATAGCCTGGCCGCGCCTGGCCGGGATCCGACTCGTGCCGGAGTTGCCCCAGGCGGCCGCGTCGTCGAGCCCGGACCTTTCCGGAGCGCCGGACGAGCCCGCGACCGCCGCGAAGACCGCCTCCGCGGCGCCTGCCCCGCCGCCCCCTCCCACCCCGACCCCCGAGCCCGTGGCCCCGGGGTTCCAGCCACCCGTCGTGGGCGAGGCGCAAGTCACGAGCTGCCGCGACGCCGGCGGCGGAAAGATCGGCAGCTGCGACGCCGTGGATTTCGACCGCGTCGCCCGCGCCCGGCTCTCCTCGCTCGAGGGTTGCGACGACGCGCGCAAAGTCTCGGGCACGCTTTCGCTCGGCTTCGAGCTCGATTTCACGACCGAGCGGGTGACACGCGTGACGAGCGGCAAGGCGACCGCGCTGGACGAGAGCGCGCTTTCGACGCTGCTCGCTTGCTACAAGGAAAGCTTCTCCAAGGTCAGCCTGGCGGGCATCCCGCACGAGCACCAGCGCTATACGGTGTTCTACCGCGTCGAGTTCAAGGCCGCGGTCGACGAGCCTGCTCGGGCGCCCGCCGCCGGGAGCGCGGCTCCGCCGGTGAACATCACCCCCGCGAGTGGAGTCGCGACCGTGAGCTGGGACACCGCCCTCGTGCGCGTGGCGCCGGACCGCGACAGCAAAGTCGTGGCCCGGGTGCTTTCGGGAACCCGGGTCGGCGTGACGGGCCGGAGCGGCGACTGGTATCGCGTGAAGTACGACGCGCGGGGCCGCGAGGGCTGGGTATTCCGCACGTCGATCGGCATGTGAAGACGTGCTACGGTATGTTCCAGCTTGAAAGAAGCCGAGCGCGACGGCGCTGACGTAGCCCTGATTCACGGCCGGACACCGGACGGCGAAGGGCTCCGCATCATCCGCAAGCGCGCCGATCGGCTCGAGGTCGGCGCCGTTCACCCGCTGAAGAACGGCGCGCCCATCAACGGCGAGGTCGTCTCGCTCAAGCCCCGCCCCGAGTTTCCGCTGCTCTGCGACGTGAAGACCGAGCTCGAGGCTCCCGAGCCCGCGCGCACGGACGCAGTGTCACGCGGCCGCAGCGGTCCGCCCCAGGTCGCCACGGACAGCTACCGCGAAAACTGGGATCGCATCTGGAAGAAATCGAAGCCGGCACCTGAGCTCGCGAACTGAGTTTCGGGGCAACGGCAGGGGTAGGAAACGAGGCGGGGGCAGAGGAAGGGGTCAGGGAAGGAGGCAGAGTCAGAGGTGGGCGGGTGGGAAAGAGGCAGAGTCAGAGGTTGGGGGAGAGGGCAAGAGGAAGAGTCGGAGGTGGGCGGGTGGGAAAGAGGAAGAGGCAGAGGGCGGGTGGGAAAGGGGCAGAGTCAGAGGTGGGCGGGTGGGAAAGAGGAAGAGTCAGAGGTGGGCGGGTGGGAAAGAGGGGTGAGGGACGGGTGGGGGCGCGGGGTGCGGTGCTCACGCATTGCGGAGAAGGGGCACGATGGGGCAGTGATGGTGAGGGAGAGCGAGGGAGGGCTCGTCTCGGGGTTTTTGAGCTTGCCGGCGTACTCGGCTGGGTCAAGGCCTGCGCCGCGCGCGGACGCGCGGTCGTCGCTTCGCGACGAGCCTTGACCCAACCTGCGTGCGCCGGCGCGGGCTTGGGGACCCTCGAGGCAAGAGGGCAGGAGGCTCACCATGTCACTCAAGATCTATCCAGTCGTTCTCGAGCTGGTTCGCCGGCTTTCGCCGGTGATCAGGGTACTGCGCTCACGTAGCTCCGCTCTTGCTGATCAGATGGAACGTGCGCTCATCAGCATTCCTCTCAACGTCGCCGAGGGCGCCTACAGCCGCGGCAAGAATCGGCAGGCGCGCTTTCAGTCGGCAGCAGCTTCGGCCCGGGAAACGCTCGCTTGCCTGGAAACCGCCGAGGCCATGGGCTTCCTCGGGCCCGTCGATCCGGAGCTCGGCGCCCTCTTTCATCGCGTCATCGGCACTCTCGTGCGGCTGATCGAACCGCGCCGCTGAGCACGTGGCTTGCTGCCCCCAGTGCAGCAAGCGCGATGGCAGCTCTACCAGCGAGACGCCCTATCGAGCTACTCCCGGCGCTCGACCCGCGACCGCGTGAGCTCCAACAAAGCCGCGCGGAAGACCTTCGCAAGCTCGGACTCACCACGCACGTTCGCCGAAGCAAGCGCCCTGCGAACGTCACCCTCACGGAAGCCCTGATTCTGCAGTGCTTGGAAGGCCTTCGCGAACACGTCCGCCGCGTGCGCTGAGAGTCGCGAACTCCCATAGCAGGTTCCGTCCGAGTGCCGGAAGACCAGCGCTCCGGAAGCGGCGCCCTCGACGATCAGCGCTCCGCGGTGAACAGCCAGGTGGTGAGCCCCGCAAAGCGTGACGAGATTGTCGGGGTCGTGTTGCCCGCCTTCGGCACGCAACTGGATGTGATGAGCATCGACGAAAACGGCGTGCCGGCAGCCGGGAACACAGCAGCGCCCGCCGTCCCGGCGTAGAACCCTGCGGCGAATCGACGGCGGGATGGTTTGCTTGGCGCGGGCCTTTGCGGGAGGGGTCTTTGCGGAAGGGATCTTTCGGGGATGTCGGTTCGACATCGCACCCACGGCGCCCACGTGGGCGTCGTCGTCGACAAGAGCGCCATCGACGGGTGCACCGCCGACGGTACCGATGTGCTGCGCATCACAAGCAGCCATGGCGGCAACCTCCTCGTCGACATCCACGAGCTCTCCTCGCCCGTGCTGCTTCGCAGCGCCGCAGCGCTCGCAAACCGTGAGCGCCACCTGGTAACTCGAGCGCCCCTCCTCGCGCGAGCCTCCGAGAACGTACCGAGACAAGAGCAGCAGCGCGGCATCGTCGTCGAGCGCCTCGCTCGCTTCCCGCCGCACCTTCCCGAGCGCTTCTCGGAAGGTTGCGAGCACCTCCCCCGACACCTCGAACCGCAACACGTGCCGCTTCGCCCCGGGGTCAGCCGCATCATCGGGCCGATTCCCCGGCCTCCGCCCCGAAACCAGCTGCTCCACCTCACGCACCGTCTTTCCTCGGGCCACCTGCAACCAGTCGCCTTCGGTCTCGCGAGTTGCGACCCGCGTGAGCTCCTTGACCACAGAGAACTTCAGAGCGCCCTCGCGAAGCTCGCCGGCGAGCACCGGAAGCTCCTCGAGCGCTTCCGCGACCCGGAGCTTCTCTTGCGTGACTTTCGGGCCGTAGCCGAACATCCGCTCCGAGTACTCGTTGAACGAGCCGAATCCGAAGCGGACGTGCGTCCCTTCGCGAAGCGCCGCGAGCAGCCAACGTCCTTCCTCATCGTCGAGCCCCGCGCGATGCTTCGCGAGCTTGACGAGCTCCGTATGCGCCCGCTGCCAGGCCGGCTCGAGCTCGGGTCGAACGTCAGCGCCGTGTCGCTCCGACCGCGAAGCCCAATCGAATGCCGCTTGTGCCATGTCGATCCTCCTTACTGGCGCTACCCCGCCTCGACCTCCTTACCACGGTATTATTTCCCCTCTCAGAAGCCCGGGAGCCGCGCCACCGAGCAGTGAAATGAGCTTCGTCGCCAACGGCGCGTGAAAGCGCTTCCCGTGCGCACGTGAGCGCAGCAATCAGCGTTTCGAAATCGATTCGCACCCTCCTGACCTCGCTTCGAAGTTTACTCGTCAAGCGGAAAGCGACACGCGTAGACGAAGAAAGCGAGTCTAGGTAGGCAACATTGGCTGCGAAATGACCGATGACAGAGGTGCCAGTGAACGTGATGCGCACACGCCTGTGCATCGCCGACGCCCTCGCAGGCACCCCCGTGCTCTCGAGCTCATACGTTCCCGCCTCGCGAGGTGAAGCGCCTCCCACGTGGGCTGATCAAAACTTCGCGCCCCTCTTCGAACATCCTCAATCGACACGACCTGCCGGCACGCGCGGGAGACGCGCAGCCCCAAGGGCTCGGGCGGCGCGGCGATCGTCAACGACGACTCACACACCGTCGACTTCGAGCACGCAGCCGCGACGCCGAGCACCACGCCACCCCTGCCGTTTCAGTCATCGTGACGCTGCCGTGGCGTGGCGCGGCGCGCCACGACCTTCTCGCTCGTACAGTCACGACCTTCTCGCTCGTACAGTCACGCCTTCCCCAATCAAGGGTCGACTGAGAGCCGAGCGACGGCTGTCCAGAGGCGGGCGCGAAAGCCCGCGTTTGGGTGATCGGCCTTCGGGCGATCAACCCTGTCCCACGATTGCGCCCCGCCGACGGAGCGCAAATCGTCGCTTGATGACAGGCCGTTGTTTCGCTCCTCGCCCACCGAAGCCCCCCCACGTGGGCTTGCGCATGACTTTGTCCTTTGCCTGAGCCGCCACGCAGAGTCGTGGGCCTGCGCGCGACTCCGCGCTTGCATGAACCGCCACCCAGAGTCGTGGGCGTCGAACACCACGACCTTCCACACTCGAGCACCCAATGCCGTTGCGCCCCCGTGACCGCGAAGCGGGCACAAGGCGGGCGCCCGTCGCGCGGAG